>JANOAM010000256.1:0-12109 GCA_031411215.1 Betaproteobacteria bacterium | reverse complement strand
GGGCGTTCAGTCGAACAGCCGGCGGCCGGTCAGCCGCTCGTGTTCGCGCAGCGCGAAGCGGTCGGTCATGCCGGCGATGTAGTCGGCCACGGTGCGGTGCAGGTTGGGCATGCCGGCAAACTCGGCCGGCATTTCCTGCGGCGCGGCGCAGTAGGCCGAAAACAGTTCGGCCACCACCTGGCGCCCCAGGGAGGTCATGCGCACCACGCGGGGGTGGCGGTACAGGGCCTTGAAGAGGAAGCGCTTGAGCGCGGCGGTGTCGTCGCGCAAGGGCTGGCTCAGGCCGCGAAGGGGCGGCAGGCCGCGGATGGCGTCGGCATCCAGCAGGCCGTGTTCGCGTTGGGCGTCGGCCAGCGTGGCAGCGGTGTGGTCTATGAGGTCGTGGACCTGCGCCGACAGCATGCGGCGCAGCGTTTCATACAGCAGGCGCCGCCCGGACAGGGCCGGGAACTCCCGCGTCACATCGGCATGCCAGCGCGCCAACAGCGGCACTTCCAGCGCCTGTTCCAAGGTGATGAGGCCGGAGCGCACGCCGTCGTCCACGTCGTGTGCGCTGTAGGCCAGTTCGTCGCTCAGGTTGACCAGCTGGGCTTCCAGGCTGGGCTGGCCACCGCGCACAAAACGCCGGGCCGGGCCGTCGGGTTCGTCTTGCAGCAGCGCGGCGGCGTTGGCCTTCGAGCAATGCTTGAGGATGCCTTCGCGCGTTTCGTGCGTGAGGTTGAGGCCGTCGAACGCCGGGTAGCGGGCTTCCAGCAGGTCCACCACACGCAGGCTTTGCAGGTTGTGTTCAAAGCCGCCGTGGCCGGCCATGCAATCGTGCAGCGCGTCCTGGCCGGCGTGGCCGAAGGGCGTGTGGCCCAGGTCGTGAGCCAGCGCGATGGCTTCCACCAAGTCCTCGTTGAGGCGCAGCGCGCGTGCGGCCGAACGCCCCAGTTGTGCGACCTCCAGCGAATGGGTCAGCCGCGTGCGGAAGAGGTCGCCTTCATGGTTGATGAAGACCTGCGTCTTGTAGACCAGTCGCCGGAAGGCCGTGCTGTGCACGATGCGGTCGCGGTCGCGTTGGTATTCGCTGCGGCCCCGCGGCGGCGCCTCGTGAATGCGGCGCCCGCGCGAGCGGCTTGGGTCACTGGCCCAACTGGCCCAATTGGCCAGGGCGCCCGTGCTCACGGTGCGGCCACGCCCCCTGCGGCACTTGCGCAATGGCGGTGGATGACGGCTTCGACCAGCTCGTGCGGCGCGCTGCGCATGGTGGCGCTGCCGGGTGCGTCAAGCAGCACGAAGCGGATGGCTCCGTCTGCCGCCTTCTTGTCGACGCTCATCAGGTGGAACCATTGCGCCAGTGGCAGGTTTGGTGCCGTGGTGGGCAATCCTGCGCGCTCGATCAGACGTGTCAGGCGGGCCGCCAGATCGGCGCGGATAAGGCCCAGCGACGCGGACAGGTCCGCGGCCAGCACCATGCCGCAACCCACGGCCTCGCCGTGCAGCCACGCGCCATAGCCCATGCCGGCCTCGATGGCGTGGCCGAAGGTGTGGCCAAAGTTCAGGATGGCGCGTAGGCCACCTTCACGTTCGTCCACGCCCACCACATGGGCCTTGATCTCGCAGCACCGTTTCACCGCGTGCGCCAGGGCCGCGGCGTCGCGTGCCAGCAGCGCGTCCATGTTCTGCTCCAGCCAGCCGAGGAAGGCCATGTCGGCGATCGGACCGTACTTGATGACCTCGGCCAGGCCGGCCTTGAGTTCTCGGTCGGGCAGGGTGCGCAAGGTGTCCAGGTCGATCAGCACACGCTCGGGCTGGTAGAACGCACCCACCATATTCTTGCCCAGCGGGTGGTTGATAGCGGTCTTGCCACCCACGGATGAGTCCACCTGGGCCAGCAGCGTGGTCGGCACCTGCACAAAAGGCACACCGCGCATGTAGGTGGCAGCCGCGAAGCCCGTCATGTCGCCGACCACACCGCCACCCAGTGCATAGAGCACGGTCTTGCGGTCGCAGGCGTTGGCCAGCAAGTGGTCGAAGATCAGGTTCAGCGACGCCCAGTCCTTGTGGACTTCGCCGTCCGGCAGCAGCAGGTGGCTGACCAGCGCATGCTGCGGGCTGATGGCACGGTGCAGAGCTGCGCCATGCAGTTCGTAGACGGTGGGGTTGCTGACGATCACTGCCTGCCGCGACTGCGGCAGTCCCTGCCAGGCGCTGCGTTCAGCGAGCAGCTGGGGCGCGATGAGGATGTCGTAGGCGTGACTCGCCGTGGGCACCCGGACAGTCTCCAGGTGCGGCGAGACCGCAAAGGGCTCAGCTTGCATGGGCCGGGAGTGTACGGCCCGGGTCCGCGCACTAGTGGTGTGGTGCGATGGGCGAAGGCACCTGGCTGGGGTCCACCAGGCCGGCCATTTCCAGTTGCATCAGCACCATGCTCAGCAGCGCCGGGACGGACGGCCGCGCCGATTCCACGACGAAGTGCGCCGTGCGCCGGTACAGCGGGTCGCGGTCCCTGAACAACTCACGCAGGCGCTTGAGCGGGTCCTCGACTTGCAGCAGTGGGCGCTGCGTGTCGTGGCGCAGACGGCGGTGCAGTTCTTCTGCCGTGGCGCGCAGGTAGAAGACATGGGTGCGGGAATGCAGGGCCTCGCGGTTGGACGGCCGCAGGACGGCACCGCCGCCGGTGGCCAGCAGGCTGCCGTCGGCCTGCGTGAGATCGTCGATCACGTCCTGCTCCACATCGCGGAAGGCGGGCTCGCCGTGCTGGTCGAAGAATTCGCGTATGGGCATGCCGATGCGGCGCTCGATCTCGGCGTCACTGTCCACGAAGTGCAGTCCCAACTGGCGCGCCAGGTGGCGGCCGACCGTGGACTTGCCACAGCCCGGCATGCCCACCAGTGAAATGCGAAGGGGAGCCGGAGGGCTCCCCTTGGCGGCGCCGTCGGGCATGGTGGTCAGCGGACGGTCACCGTCGTGGAGCTGGAGCCTGTGGCCGCAACGCCGTTGAGCTGGTAGCCCACGCTGTAGGTGATGGTGCCACTGCCCGTCGCCGTGCCGTAGCTGCAGGTGTAGTTGGGCGCGGTGCCAGAGACGGTACCTGCCGTCGCACCCACACTGCCACAAGTCACCGTGGAGGTGACATTGCTGACCGTGCCGGCGCCAGAAACAAAACTGCTGCCTGCGACTGACACGGCAGACGATCCGGATGGTGTAGCCGTGAACGTCACGCTGTTGGCGTCGCGGTAGCGCACGCCGATCGCACCGGACCCAGTCCCTCGCGCATCACCTTCGCGCAGGATTCGCGCCAAGGCGGGGCCTCCTCTGGGTGACGCTACCTGCATCGCAAACGAGCCTTCGCCGCTGCACAGATCTTCAACACCACGGACGGTGATCGAATGTCCGGTGGCGATGACGCTGGAAGGCGTGGAGGTCCACGCAGCCGTTTTCGGCATGTTGGGCAGATCCAGAATCGGGTTGGGCGCCCGTGCACCGATGGCCAGCACCGATGCGGGCCGGAATCCGCCAGTCGAGACGTTGGTCGATGTGTCAACCGCCGACACAGATGTGCCGGCTGCCATCGGGTTGCCAATGCCGTCGTCCAGATAAGCCGAGATCGTGGCTTGAGGCACCGGCGTGCCGGCCGGGCAGATGGGACGCAACCGCACGAACGGTGCCGAAGTGGCGCCACCCGTCAGCGAATTCTCCTGGGTCAGGTCGGACAAGGGCACGACCGCGGTCGGCGCGCCAAGCGAGGACGAACCGCTCAGGTAGATGACGGTGGCGGCACGGATATGGGCCGTTCCGCGCGACCCGTCACCTGCAGCCGTGAAGCGGGTGGGGTTTTGATACGGAATCAGGATGTCGGTGTCGCGGTTGATCGTCAGCGAATTGGCCAAGCCGTCCTTGTTGGCATCCAGGTAAGCATCGCCCAGGTCGGTGAACGGGTCCACACCGGAGGTGTAGGTGTTGTCGCCGTTGCGGTCGTCAAAGTCTTCCAGGCCCACGGCATAGGCCAGAACGACCACTCGGTTGTCATCCGGCCGACGGGCCTGGGACACCACATTGCATGAACAGGTGCCGTTGGTTGTGCGGCACGAACCGTTGTTCGCCGTGCAGACCGCGGCTCCTGAGCCTATGAAGTTGACCACCGTTCCATCCGGCACCGGGTTGGAGAACTGGTCGGCCAGACGGACGGTCAGGGTGGCGACCTCGCCATCGAAGTTGCCGCCGTCGATGTTGGCTTTGTCGACAGACAAGGAGAACGAGCGCTGCAGGGGCAGACCCGTGGACACAGAAAGCGTGTCAGAGAAACTCTCAAGAGGTAGCGCCGCGGCCGTCGGATACAAGGCGCGCGCGCGGACCCGGACTGGCGTGGGCACCGTGCCCGAATTCACCTGGACGACCACTGTGCCATCGGCATTGGTGCGCTTGACGTAGCGCACGACGCTCAAAGCGTCCGTGCCGCAAAGCGTGATGGACCCTGGTTGACTGGGCAACACCGACGGGCTGAAGCCATCGATATTGAGGCCGCCGATATAGGTGGAGCTGTCGAAGCACACGTTCGCGTCGCCGATGCCATTGCCCGCCACGTCCACCAACTGGAATGTGATGGTGGCGTTCTCTTGGCGGCCATTGCCGCCCTGGCCACGCAAGGTGATGGACTTGTCCGCTGGCACCACCGACACGAAGCGCAGGCTCCCCGTGGTTGGTGAGCGCACAGTCAGGCGGTCGGACTTGGAGTCGGTCGAAATGGACGCGGTGATCGTGACCTGCGCGTCGGTGGTGGGCGCGCAGCCGTTGTCGGTAAACGTGCCGACGGCTTCGCCGTTGGACTGTGTGTTGGCGCTGGCCGTGATCGTGGCTTTGCCCGCCGGGCACGACGTCGTGAAATTCACGCTGACCGCGCCCGCCGTGTACGGCGCGGTTCCTTGCAGCACGAACACGCGCACGCTGGTCGTGCCGTAGGCCGAGACAGCCGTCGAGCCGATCACGAGCGGGCCCAGGACCAGCGTGGGCGGTTGTGTCGTGGTACTGCCGCTGGCAAAGAAATTGGCTGACGACGTTGCGTTGACACCGCCCACCGTTGAACTGGCCGTGATCCGGCCCGCCCCGGAGTCGGTGCCCAGCGAAGAAACGGTGACCACGGCCGTGCCGTTTGCGTCGGTCAGCTGAGACCCGGCGACCGGGTCGATGCGGACCAGACTTGCACCGACGGCGGCCGTGAATTGCACGATCTCGTTGGCTACCGCGGTGCCGTTTCGGCGAACGACAGCCTGCGCGCGCACGGGTTGCCCGGCCAGGATGTTGGATGTGGCTGCGCCGGCTTGGTCCAGCAAGGTGAGTTGCACCGTCACGGTGGCTGCCGTGGTGCCGCCCGTTCCGCCGGTGCCGCCATTGAAGGTACTGTTGCCAGCGTCGCTGCCGCCGCCGCCGCAGGCGGCGAGCGTCAGCATTGCCATCGTGGAAAGCAGCCGTTTGAGCATGTTCATGGTCATGTCCCTGGTGCGGTGGCACCGGCAACGCCCGCGCTGCCGGTTGTCCGCGGAATCAGCATCAGCGAGCCGCGGAGCGGTCGGTCACGATCTTGGGGGTGATGAAGACCAGCAGTTCCGTCTTGCGTGTGCTCTTCACCCGGTTCTGGAACAGGTAGCCGATAAAGGGAATGTCACCCAGCAGCGGCACCTTGTTGATTTCGTTCTGTTCGTCTTGCGTGAAGATGCCGCCAATAACCACGGTGCCGCCGTTTTCCACCAGGACCTGGGTCTTCACCTGCTTGGTGTTGATGGCCGGGCCAGCGGACGTCAGTGCGCCGCGGCTGTCCTTGTTGACCTCCAGGTCCAGGATCACGTTGCCTTCCGGCGTGATCTGCGGCGTCACTTCCAGGCGCAGGCTGGCCTTCTTGAACGCCACCGACGTGGCGCCGCTGGAGGTGGCCTGCTGGTAAGGAATTTCTTCGCCCTGCTCGATACGCGCCTTGGTCTGGTCGGACGTGATCACACGCGGGCTGGACACGATGTTGCCCTTGCCTTCGGCTTCCAGCGCGGAGAGTTCCAGGTTCAGGAAGCGGTTCGCCGTGGCGCCGAAGAGCGACAGCGCAAACGTCGCCGGTGAGACACCGCCGAACGCCGTGGTGTTGGCGGGCAGGTTGACGAACTGTGAGTCGGGGATGTAGCTGGTGCTGGTGTTGGGCGTCTGGCCGGTCTGTACACCGACGTTGGAGTAGTTGCCGCCAACCGTCACGTAGTTGTTGCCGCCCACACCGTAGCCCGGGATTCCCCCGCGGACGCCGCGCAGATCGATACCGCCCAGCTTGATACCCAGCGCCCGGCCGAAGCTGTCGTCGGCCTCCACGATGCGCGCCTCGATCAACACTTGACGGACAGGGATGTCGATCTTGGTGATCAGCGACTGGATCTCTTCCAGCTTGGTGGGCACGTCGGTGACGAACAACTGGTTGGTCCGTGTTTCGAAGATCACGCTGCCGCGAGGCGACAGGATACGTGTCGCCTGAGCACCTGCGGCGCCTCCACCGCCCGAGGCTTGACCGGTGAGGCCCTTGGCCACTTCCTCAGCCTTGGTGTAGTTCAGCTGAAAGGCCTGCGTGCGAGTGGGTTCGAGGTCGGCAATCTTCTTGCGGGATTCCAGATCCACCTGCTCCTTGGCAGCGAGTTCTTCCTTGGGCGCGATCCACAGAACGTTGCCGTTCTTGCGCACGCCCAGGCCCTTGCTCTGCAGGATGATGTCCAGCGCCTGGTCCCAGGGTACGTCCTTCAGGCGCAGGGTGACCGTGCCGGTCACGGTGTCACTGGTGACGACGTTGAAGTTGGTGAAGTCCGCAATCACCTGCAGCAGCGCACGCACTTCAATGTTCTGGAAGTTCAGACCGAGTTTCTCGCCCTGGTAGCCAGGGCCCTGCGTGAGCTTGTTGGGGTCGATCTTGACCGGGCGTACTTCCAGCACGAACTGGCTGTCGGTCTGGTAGGCGCTGTGTTCCCAGGCGCCGGTGGGTTCGACCACCATGCGCACGCGGTCACCATTCTGGAACGAAGACACAGTCTTCACGGGTGTGCCGAAGTCAGCTACGTCCAGGCGCCGACGCAGGGCGTCGGGGAGCGTGGAGCGGAGGAATTCGACTACCAGCGTCTGCCCCTGCTGGCGGATGTCGACACCCACCTGCGTGGAAGGCAGGCTGACGATCACTCGCCCGGCACCGTCTGCACCACGGCGGAAGTCGACGTCGCGCAAGGCTTGAGTGTCGGTGTTCTGCGCCGGGGCGAACTGCGTCACCTGCTCGGCGGCTGGCGCGGCGGCCGGACCGGCACTGTCCAGGACCAGCAGCAGCGTCTTGCCTTGCAACTGCGCGCGGTAGCCCGACGCTTGCTTGAGGTTCAGCACTAGCCGCGTGCGGTCACCGGCCTGGGCCACTGCCACCGAACGAAGATTGCCCTGGTTGATGTCGATGCTGCTGCGGCCCATGGCATTGGACACGCCAGGCAGGTCGATGGCGATGCGCGGAGGCGCCTGCACCGCGAAACCCGTAGGCACGGCCGACAGCGGTTGCGACATTTCGATGCGCACGACTTCTGTACCGGCTTGCTGGCTGCTTGTGATCGACTGGATCGCGTTCTGCGCCCAGGCCACCGAGGGCATCACCAGCGAACCTGCGGCAGCGACCGCGGTACAGACAGCGGCAAGGGCGGCTCGCCAGTGGGACATGGTGGTTCTCTCCTCTGTGATCCTCATCGCGCCCTCTCCTGGAGTTGCAACGTGGCGGGGCGTTCGATCCATTCGCCGGCGGCGTCCTGGACGATTTCGCGCAAGGCAATTTCGGTCTCGCCAATGCGTGTGATGCGGCCGTAGTTCTGACCCAGGTAGTCACCCACCTTGACCTGATAGAGCAAGGTGTCGACCTTGAGCAGCGCAAAAGGCTGGCCCAGTTTGTTGACACTGCCAACCATGCTCATGCTGTCCAGGGGGTAGGCCTCCAGCGGTTCCTTGCGGCGGTTCAACTCGGCCGCCAGCAAGGAGTTCGGCTGCCGCGCCTCTTGCTTGAGCGCGACCGTCAGCTTTTGTTGGCTGAAGGGGTCAACGGCTTCGGCCACGTTGTAGGGTTGCGGGTCGAATTTCTTGGGCGGTTGCAGCGGCGTCACGCTGGGCTTGATTTCCCGGCGTTGCTGCTCCATCCACTGGCGGAGTTCGTCCTGGTCGTTGCTGCAGGCTCCCAGCGACAGGGCCAGGCACAAGGCGACGGCCATGGTGGGCGCTGCCACGGCGCGCGTCATTTCTTGACTCCCGGCTTGTTGGCCTGGCGCTGCTCGGCGACTTCGGTCGGGTCCAGGTAGCGGTAGGTGCGGGCCGTGGCTTCCATGATCAGCGTTCCGCTGGCGTCACGCCCCTGCGGTGTCAGTGTCACGTTCTGCAGAGTCACGATGCGCGACAGGTTGGCGACATCGGCGGCGAAGGAGCCGACGTCGTGGAAGCGGCCATTCACGCGAATGGCGATCGGCAGTTCGGCGTAGTACTCCTTGGTCTGCATCTGACCCGGGCGGAACAACTCGAACTGCAGGCCACGGCCCAGGCCCGCCTGGTTGATGTCCGACAGCAGGGCGTCCATATCGGCCTTGCCCGGCAGCTGCTTTTCCAGCTGCGTCACATATTCCTGCACCTGCAGCTTCTGCTTGCGCAGTTCGCTCAGATTGACCGCCTGCTTCAGGCGCGACACATAGTCGGCCTGGAGCTTGGGTTCTTGAGCGCGCGACGCTTCCAGTTCTTCGGTCGAACCCGACAGCAGCAGAAACCAACCCGCCACCACCACCACCGCCGCACCGGCCAACATCGCAGCGGCCTTGGGAAGCGTGGGCCACTGCCCGGGCTCGTTGGGGTTGAGGTTGCGGAACTGGCCGGCAGCATTGTCTACAAAGCTGCTCATTTCGAAATTGAGGGTCGATGCTTTGGCCATGTCACCCTCACGAAGATTTGGCTGCGGCCGGGGGCGCTGACGCCGCCGGAGCCGGGCCGGACTGCGGGCGCTTGATCGACACGCGCATCGAGAACTCGGACAGCCGGCGCTGTTCCTTGTTGGCCGCTGTCACGTTCGCAGCCTTGATTTCCACCAGCTCGGGCTTTTCCAACCAGGGCGAGTTGTAGAGCGTGTTGCGCAGGAATTCAGACACGCGCTCGTTGGTCTGCGCAATGCCATTGATCGCCACCACGGAACCGTTCTGCCGGATGGCTGTCAGGTACACACCTTCTGGCGTTTGCCGCACCAGTTCGTTCAGCAGGTGCACGGGCACGTTGCGGTCGGTCTGCAGGTCTTCGACGGCCTTCTGGCGCGCTTTCAGGGCCTCGATCTCGGTGCGCAGCGTGGCAATGTCCTTGATCTGCAGGTCCAGGCGGCCGATCTCAGCCTTCAGGAAGGTGTTGCGCGCGTCTTGCACCGAAGTCAGCTGCTGCAACACGGTGTACCAGATGCCGACGACGGCCAGACCGCCCAGTGCACACAAGCCTAAGCCGACGAAGAAAGCCTGTTTGCGCTGTTTGCGCTTCTCTTCCCGGTGCGGCAGCAGGTTGATGAGGATCACTGCAGGAACCTCCGCATCGCCAGCCCGCAGGCCGTCAGGTACGAGGGCGCCTCGCGGCGCACCCGGCTTTCGCGCACGGCTGAGCCGAGCTGCATGTTCTCGAACGGGTTCACCACGCTGGAGGCGAAACCGGTGAGGTCGGTGACACGGTCCTTCAGGCCCGGCAGCGTGGCCGTGCCACCCGCCAGCATCACATAGTGCACCTTGTGGTGCGGCGTGCTGGTGAAGAAGTACTGCAATGCGCGGCCGATTTCCTGCGACAGGCTGTCCACGAAGGGCGCCAGGATGGCGGCTTCGTAGTCTTCCGGCAGGTCGCCGCTGAGCTTCTTGGCCTCGGCTTCTTCAAAGCTGAAGCCGTACTGGCGGCTGATGAGTTGCGTCAGCTGCGACCCACCGAAGGCCTGGTCGCGGTCGTACAGCATTTCGTCGTCGCGCAGCACCTTGAGGCTGGTGGTGTCGGCGCCAATCTCGAACAGCGCCACCAGCGCGTCACGGCCTTCGTTGGGCAGGGCGGAAATGACCCGGCTCATGGCCATGCGGGATGCGTGCGACTCGATGTCCAGCACCACGGGTTTCAGGCCGGAGGCTTCAGCCAGGCCCTGGCGGTCCTGCACACGGTCCTTGCGGCTGGCAGCGATCAGCACTTCCACGTCGCCGGCTGATGTAGGGCTGGGCCCGATGACGCAGAAGTCCAGGCTCACCTCGTCCAGCGAGAAGGGGATGTACTGGTTGGCCTCGGATTCAACCTGCAGTTCCATTTCCTCTTCGCGAAGGCCCGCAGGCAGCATGATCTTCTTGGTGATCACGGCCGACTGCGGCATGGCCATGACCACGTTGCGTGTCTTGGAGCCGCTCTTGGAGAGCACACGTTTGACGGCGGCGGCGACTTCGTCGAACTTCTCGATCTGGCCGTCAGTGATCCAGCCCTTTTCAAAGGGCTCGGATGCGAAGCGCTCGAGAATGAACTCGCCGCTGGAAGTTTGGTCCAGTTCCACCAGCTTGACACTGGACGAACTGATGTCCAACCCGATCACGGGCGGGTGCTTGCGGCCCAGCAATGCGTCCAGAAATCCCAATTCACCTACTCCTTGGCCATGTGGCGCAGCGGTCAAACGCCACCTTCAGCACCTCTCAAAGCGCCAGAAACTGGCCCCGAGCTTCTTAAGAAGTTACTTCAATGCTAGCAGTAAACCCCTTGTTCAACAAAGAAAAAAGGGCGGAACCACCCCCTTGGTCGTTGCCAAGTGTTGACGAATGAGTGGCAGTTGAAACAAGCCGCAAGCCGGACCCGGGGGAACCCTGGCCAGACGGCTGCCAGCCCGTGGAGAATGTCACGGGGCTTCATTCACGGCCCTGATCCCGACGCCTGCCGCATCATGGCGACCCCGTTTCTATAATCTTTTTTTGCCCCGATCGCCGGGATATTCATGAACGATCCCGCGCAAGCGCCCACTTCGGAACCCCCCAAACCCGCCTCCGGAGCGGCTGGCGGTTGGGTGCGGGGCCTGGGTCAGGGCGCCGGATGGCTGTTGGGGCTTGTGGCGGCCGGCTTGTTGTCGGTGCTGATCCTGGTCGGGCTGGCCCTGGCCATGGCCTATCCCAACCTGCCTGAAATCAGCAGCCTGACCGACTACCGGCCCAAGCTGCCGCTGCGGGTGTACTCGTCGGACGGGATTCAACTCGGCGAGTACGGCGAGGAACGCCGCAACTTCGTGCCCATCGCCCAGATCCCGCAAATCATGAAGGAGGCCGTGCTGGCCGCCGAGGACGCGCGCTTCTACCAGCACGGCGGCGTGGACTACAAGGGCGTGGCGCGGGCCGCGCTGGAAAACCTGCGCGACGCGCGCAGCCAGGGCGCGTCCACCATCACCATGCAGGTGGCGCGCAACTTTTACCTGTCGACCGAGAAGACCTTCACCCGCAAGATCTACGAGATCCTGCTGGCGTTGAAGATCGAGAGCGTGCTGGGCAAGGACCAGATCCTGGAGCTCTACATGAACCAGATCTTTCTGGGTCAGCGGGCGAACGGGTTCTCAGCGGCCTCGGAGATCTACTTCGGCAAGAAGCTGAAGGACGTGACCGTGGCCGAGGCGGCCATGCTGGCCGGCCTGCCCAAGGCACCTTCGGCCTACAACCCCATCACCAACCCCAAACGGGCGACGCAGCGGCAGCGTTACATCATCGAACGCATGTTCTCCAACGGTTTCATCACCGAAGCCCAGCATGACGAAGCCCTGAACCAGGCCTTGCGCTACCGCACGCAGTCGGACAGCCTGGCGCATGGCGAGTTCGTCGCCGAAGCCGCCCGCCAACTGGTCTTCAGCCAGTATGGCGACGAAGCCTACAGCCGTGGTCTGGACGTCTACCTCACGGTGAAGGCAACAGACCAGCTGGTGGCCTACCGGGCGCTGCGCAAGGGCCTGATGGACTTCGAATTGCGCCAGGTCTATCGCGGCCCCGAGGCCTATGTGGACCTGCCGGCTGACGCGTCACTGATCGATGCCCGTGTCGCCGAAGCGCTGTCCGACCACCCCGACAACGACGACCTG
>JANOAM010000255.1:0-7479 GCA_031411215.1 Betaproteobacteria bacterium | reverse complement strand
CAGCGCACGCACGATCTCCACGCGCTGCCGTTCACCCACGCTCAGCGAATGCACGGGGCGCTGCGGCTCCACGTCCAGGCCGTAGGTGTGCGCGACTTGCGTGATGCGTTCGGTCACCTCGGGCAGGCTCAAGCTCTTGTCCAGGCCCAGCCAGACGTTCTCTGCCGCGGTGAGCGTGTCGAACAGGCTGAAGTGCTGGTAGACCATGCTGATGCCCAGCTTGCGCGCATGCGCGGGGCTGGCGATCTTCACGGCCTGGCCGTTCCACTGGATCTGGCCAACATCCGGCTGCACGGCGCCGTAGATGATCTTCATCATCGTGCTCTTGCCGGCGCCGTTTTCGCCCAGCACGGCGTGGATCTCGCCGGGCTTGACGCGCAGCGAGACCTGGTCGTTGGCCCGCACGGCGGGGTACTGTTTGCTGATGCCGGAGAGTTCGAGTCGGAGCATGGAGTCTCGCCTTCCAGGGCTTCAGTGGGCGGACCTGGCAGGGTGCAGGGTCCGCCGGTTCCGGGTCAGAAGGTGTGCTTGATGCCGGTGGCCAGGTTCGTGCCGTTGCTGCGCGCGGTGTACTTGTCCAGCATGTACACGGCGTACAGATCGGTGCGCTTGGACAGGCTGTAGGTGTAGCCGGCGGTCAGCATGGTGCTCTTGGGCGCAGCCGACGAGCCTTGCGTCGTCATCTTGCTGCTGCCGTAGGCCACGTTGATGGCGCCCGGGCCGACAGGGACGCTGGCGCTGAGGTTCAGCGTCTTGGTGTCGACGTCGGCCGTGGCGTTGGTGCTGATCTTGCCGTACTGCGCGAACAGCTTGGCAAAGCCCAGGTTGTAGCTGCCACCGACCTGGTAGGCCGTCTGGCTTTCGAAGCCGGCGAAGGCGCTGATCGGGCGGCCCAGCACGCCCTGAGCCATCACCTTCTGTGCCGCCACCGTGAAGGCGAACGGGCCACCGAAGTAGAGGATGTTGCCGCCCACGTTCTTGCCCTTGGCGGTGGCTGCGCCTTCGCCAGCGGCGACCATCAGGTTGGCCGAGAAGCCACCCATGCTGGGCGTCGTGTAGCCGATGGCATTGTTCCAGCCGGAGTCACCCACCAGCGGCGTGCCGTAGGGCGCGTTGTAGTACTGGCGAATGGACGGCGAAAAGCCGAAGCTGTCGCCAAAGGCGTTGAACAGCAGTGTCGACACGAAGAGCGAGGGACCTTGGCGGCCCAGCTTCATGGTGCCGAAGCCGCCGCTCAGGCTGAGGTTGGCGTTGCGCGCCCAGAAGACGTCCACGCCTGGCACGCGCGACGCGCCGCCGGTGTCGGCCAGCAGGAAGGTCTCGAGCTGGAAGTTGGCCGACAAGCCGCCGCCCAGGTCTTCGCGGCCCTTGAAGCCCAAGTAGCTGGTGCTCATGTCACCGCTGTCCATGCGCTTGACTTTCAGCGCGCCGGCGTTCTGGAAGCTGCCGACGTTGACGTCGAGCAGACCATAGGCCTGGACCGACGACTGCGCCTGTGCACTGCCCAGGCACAGCAGGCCTGCTGATGCGGCCAGGGCCAGGCGGCTCGGGTGGAATTGGGTGTCTGATATCTTCTTCAAAGGGAGCTCCTCGTGGGTTGGTTGAAAGCCGGAAAAGGTATCAGCAATTTCTGAGCCTTCCCTATTCTGGTGCGCCAGCGCGCCGGAACCGTGGCTCACCGGCCACGAAGCTGGCAGCCACGTTGCGTTCGTCGGCCAGCTGCATCCAGGCAAAGAGCCGGGCATGCAGCGGCTGCGGTGTGGTGCCGGGCAGGGCGCCGCGTGCGACGGCGTCGCGGTGTTCGGCCACAGGGCCTTGCGCCCAGTCCCAGACCACCACGTCGGCCAGCAGCCCGGGGTCCAGCGCGCCGATTTCGCCGCCCAGCCGCAGGGCTTGTGCGGCGCCCGCCGTGGCCGCGTGCAGCGCGGCAAAGGCGTTGAGCTTGACGCCGCGCAGCGCCTGCACCTTGTAGGCCTCGGCCAGGGTGCGCGGCATGGACAGGCTGGTGCCGCCGCCCACGTCGGTGGCCACGCTGACGCCGTGGCCGCTGGCCCGCGCGCCTTCCCAGTCGAACAGGCCGCTGCCCAGGAACAGATTGCTGGTAGGGCTGTGGGCGATGTGTGCACCGGTGTCCCGAAGCAGGGCACGGTCTTGGGTATCCAGCCAGATGCCATGCGCCAGGACCGAGCGTTCGTGCAGCAAGCCGGTGCGGTGGTAGACGTCCAGGTAGCTGCGGGCTTCGGGGAACATCTTGGCCACCAGAGCCACTTCGGCCTGGGATTCGGCCACGTGGGTCTGCATGTAGACGCCAGGGTGGCGTCGGCACAGACCACCCGCGCCGGCCAGCTGTTCGGGTGTGCTGGTGACGGCAAAACGCACCGTCACCGCGTAGCTGTTGCGGCCCTGGCCGTGCCAGCGCTGGATCAGTGTGTCGCTGTCGCGCACGGAGCTTGTCGCGTCGTCGCACAGCGCGGCGGGCGCCTCGCGGTCCATCATCACCTTGCCGGCGATGAGGCGCATGCCGCGTTGCTGCGCGGCTTCAAACAGTGTGTGCGCCGAATGTGCATGCACCGTGGGGAAGACGACCGCGGCCGTGGTGCCGTGGGCCAGCAGCGCGTCCAGGAAGCGCGTGGCCGTGTCGGCCGCCACGACAGGGTCGGCCTGGCGCTGTTCGGCGGGGAAGGTGTAGGTGGCCAGCCAGTCCAGCAAACCCGTGCCGAAGCTGCCGATCACGTCCAGCTGCGGCGCGTGCACGTGGGTGTCGATGAAGCCGGGCATCAGCAGGCGGCCGCTGTGGTCTTCGGGCTGCCAGTCCGGGCCGGGTTGTTCGGCCTCCACACCGGCGATGCGACCGTCGTCGTCGATCAGCAGCCAGTGGTCGGGGCGGAAGCGCACGCCCTGCAGCGTGGGTTCACCCCAGCTGGGTGTGCCGGAGAAGTCCAGCAGGTCCGCGCGGATGGCTTTCTTCGTCATGCAGCCGCCAGACTCGCCGTGGGCAAGGTGCGCGCCACTTCCCGCACCTGTTCGCGGAACCAGCGCATGCTGGGCGCGGCGTGGCTCAGTTCATGCCACAGCTGGTAGTAGTTCAGCGGCGGGAAGGCGACAGGGCAGCGCACCACCTTCACCGGCAGCGTGCCCACATAGCGGCTGCAGAACAGGCGCCCGGTGGTCAACACCAGCAGGCTGTCGGCCACCATCAGCGGGATCAGGCTGAAGTGCGAAGCCCGCACCACGATGTGCCGCTGCGCCCCGCTGGCCTGCAGGTGTTCGTCAATGACACCCAAAGCGCCGGGGCTCATGGGCATGGGCGCGACGTGTTCCTGGTCCAGGTACTTCTGCGCCGTCCAGCCACGGCCGTTGGCGGCCGGGTGGTCTTTGGCGACCAGGCAGACCACTTCGTCACTCAGCAGCCGGCCCAGGTGCAGTTCTTCGGGCGGGCGCAGCCAGTTGCCGATGACCAGGTCCACGTCCCCGGCGGCCAGGTGGCGGCGGTAGTCGTAGTCCTGGGTCAGCGGCATCAGTTCCAGCTGCGCGCCGGGCGCGGCGCGCTTGATGTGGGTCACCAGGCGCGGCAGGAACAGCGGGTCCAGGTAGTCGCTGGCCGCGACGCGGAACAGCGCCTGCGTGCTGGCAGGTTCGAAGGGCGCGGCGCGCAGCACACGGCCGTGGCGGGTGAAGACACGTTCCGCGTCCTGCAGGATGCGTCCGGCCGGGCCCAGCAATTGCAAGGCCACTTCGGTGGGCTGCATCTGCTGGCCGGCGCGCACCAGCAACGGGTCTCCGGTCAGCGCCCGCAGCTTCTTCAGCTGGGCACTGACGGCAGGCTGGCTGCTGGCCAGCTTCAAGGCCGCGCGGGAGACGCTGCGTTCGTGGATCACGGTGTGCAAGACCCGGATGAGGTGGAGGTCTATGGTGTCGAAGTCGGGTCGCACCAACATACGATATCGCAAATGACTACCATGTGCGAATTCATATTCACAGAGGGGCAGGGCGAGGTACCTTCGCGCCTGCATCCGGGAAAGCCATGAACCACACACGCCCCGTCCGCTTCTTCCACCGCGGCGCGATCGTCGAGCACGACGGCGCGCAGCCCACCCGCACGGTGCTGGAGTGGCTGCGCGAAGACGCGCACTGCACCGGCACCAAAGAAGGATGCGCCGAAGGTGACTGCGGCGCCTGCACGGTGGTGCTGGGCTCGCTGGATGCACAAGGCGCGCTGCAGTTGAAACCCGTGAACGCCTGCATCCAGTTCCTGCCCACGCTGGACGGCCAGGCGCTGTTCACGGTGGAAGACCTGGGCGCGGCCGATGACACCCTGCACCCGGTGCAGCAAGCCATGGTGGACTGCCACGGGTCGCAGTGCGGCTTCTGCACCCCGGGCTTCGTGATGAGCCTGTTCGCCTGCTATGAAAAGCACCAAGGCGCGGGCACGCAGCCAACCCGCCAGCAACTGGCCGACGACCTGTCCGGCAACCTGTGCCGCTGCACGGGTTACCGGCCCATCCTGGACGCCGGGCAGCAGATGTTCACCGCGCCCGCCGTGCGCCTGCCCACGGGGCCTGTGGTGGAGGCGCTGCGCACGCTGCAGCAGGACGCACCGCTGACCACGGCCAGCGGCTTCCACGCGCCGCGCACGTTGGATGCCTTCGCCGCGCTTCGCCAAGCCAAGCCAGACGCCAAGATCCTGGCCGGCAGCACCGACATGGGTCTGTGGGTCACCAAGCAGTTTCGCGAACTGGGTGAGCTCATCAGCATCAATGCCGTGGCCGAACTGGCTGTCGTCAGCACCGGTCCTGCGCACATCAGCATTGGCGCCGCGGCCAGCCTGGAAGACGCGTGGCAAGCCCTGGTGGCTGAATGGCCCAGCCTGCGTGACGTGTGGCTGCGCTTCGCATCGCTGCCCATACGCCGCGCCGGCACCATGGGCGGCAATGTCGCCAACGGCTCGCCCATTGGCGACTCGGCGCCGGTGCTGATCGCCCTGGGTGCAACGCTGGTGCTGCAGAAGGGCAGTACACAGCGCCGTTTGTTGCTGCAGGACTTTTACGTGGACTACATGAAGAACCGCCTGGAGCCGGGCGAGTTTGTGCATTCGCTGGAAGTGCCGCGGCGCCAGCCGGGCCAGCAGGTGCAGGTCTACAAGATCAGCAAGCGTTTTGACTGCGACATCTCGGCCGTCTGCGCGGCTTTGGCGCTGGAACTGGATGGCGGCGTCGTGAGCGCGGTGCGCTTCGCCTTTGGCGGCATGGCCGGCGTGGTCAAGCGCGCCGCGTTGGCCGAAGCCGCGGTGCTGGGCCAGCCCTGGAGCGAAGCCACAGTGCAAGCCGCGCAGGCCGCGCTGCTGCAGGACTTCAAGCCGCTGAGCGACATGCGCGCCAGCGCCGGCTACCGCATGCAGGTGGCGCAGAATCTCTTGCGCCGCTTCTGGCTGCAGACGCGGCCCGAAGGCGCGTTGTCCGAGTCCAGGTTGAGCGTCTTTGCGCGGGAGGCCTGAGCCATGAACAAGCCTGTTGACGCGAGCCTGCTGCAAGTCTCTGCCCAGGTCGGTACGAGCCGCGCGCACGAGTCCGCGCACCTGCACGTGGCCGGCGCCGCGCCCTACACCGACGACGTGCCCGAACTCACGGGCACGTTGCACGCCGCTTTAGGCCTGTCGCCGCTGGCGCATGGGGTGATTGAAGCGCTCGACCTGGACCGCATCCGCGCGCTGCCCGGTGTGGTGGATGTGTTCAGCGCCCAGGACATCCCGGGCCCCAACGACTGCGGGTCGTTGATCAAGGACGACCCCATCCTGGCCGGCGAAGTCGGTGCCACGCTGCGCTACCTTGGGCAGCCGGTGTTTGCGGTGATCGCCACCACACGCGACGCGGCGCGCCGTGCGGCGGCCTTGGCCAAGCAGGTGATCCGTGCCAAGGCGCTGCCGCCCATCCTCACGCCCCAGGCCGCGCACGCAGCGCAGCAGTACGTGGTGCCACCCATGCACCTGAGCCGCGGCGATGCCGCCGCGGCGCTGGCGAAAGCGCCGCACCGGCTGAAGACGCAGCTGGACGTCGGCGGCCAGGAGCAGTTCTACCTGGAAGGCCAGATCAGCTACGCGCTGCCGCAGGAAGACGGCGGCATGAAGGTGCTGTGCAGCACCCAGCATCCCAGCGAGATGCAGCACCTGGTGGCCCACGCGCTGCACCGGCCCGCGCACGCGGTGCAGGTGGAGTGCCGGCGGATGGGTGGTGGCTTTGGTGGCAAGGAATCGCAGAGCGCGCTCTTTGCCTGCGTGGCCGCCATCGCGGCCGTGCGCAACAAGCGCCCAGTCAAGCTGCGGCTGGACCGTGACGACGACTTCCTCATCACCGGCCGCCGCCACTGCTTCCACTACGAACTGGACCTGGGCTACGACGACGAAGGTCGCATCCTGGGCGCCGAGGTCACCATGGTGTCGCGTGCCGGCCATTCGGCCGACCTGTCCGGCCCGGTGATGACACGTGCCCTGTGCCACTTCGACAACAGCTACTGGTTGCCGGACGTGGCCATGCACGGTTTCAGCGGCAAGACCAACACGCAGAGCAACACGGCCTTCCGCGGCTTTGGCGGGCCGCAGGGCGCCATCGCCATCGAATACGCCATGGACAGCATCGCGCGTACTTTGGGCCGCGACCCGCTGGCGGTGCGGCGCGCCAACTTCTATGGCACCGATTCGCAGAACGTCACGCCGTATGGTCAGACCGTGGACGACAACATCATCCATGAGCTGGTCGCGCAACTGGAAGGCGACTCGGCCTACGCGCAGCGCCGCACCGAGGTGTCGGCCTTCAATGCCGGCAGCGAGGTGCTGAAGAAGGGCCTGGCGCTGACGCCGCTGAAGTTCGGCATCAGCTTCAACGTCACGCACCTGAACCAGGCCGGCGCCTTGGTGCATGTCTACACCGACGGCAGCGTGCTGGTGAACCACGGCGGCACGGAAATGGGCCAGGGCCTCAACACCAAGGTGGCCCAGGTGGTGGCGCACGAATTGGGCCTGCCGATGAGCGCCGTGCGCTGCAGCGCCACCGACACCGCCAAGATTGCCAACACCAGCGCTACCGCGGCCAGCACGGGCAGCGACTTGAACGGCAAGGCGGCGCAGGACGCGGCAAGGCAGATCCGGGAGCGCCTGGAGCGCTTCAAGGCCGAGCACCCGCAACACGCCGCGTTGCCCTGGCCGGCGCTGGTGCAGCAGGCCTACCTGGCGCGGGTGCAGCTGTGGAGCGACGGCTTCTACGCCACGCCCGGACTCAGCTGGGACAAGGCCAGCATGCAGGGCCGGCCTTTCCACTACTTCGCCTATGGCGCTGCGGTCAGCGAGGTGATCGTGGACACGCTCACCGGCGAATGGAAGCTGTTGCGTGCCGACATCCTGCATGACGCCGGCCGCTCCCTCAACCCGGCCATCGACATCGGCCAGATCGAAGGCGCCTTCATCCAGGGCATGGGCTGGTTGACCAC
>JANOAM010000254.1:0-3314 GCA_031411215.1 Betaproteobacteria bacterium | reverse complement strand
CGCAGGATCTCGCCGATGGTGGCGGCCGGGCCGTTGGTCATCATCACGATGCGGTCGGACAGCAGCACGGCTTCGTCCACGTCGTGCGTCACCATCACCACTGTGCTCTTGGTGCGGGCCACGATCTTCAGCAGTTCATCCTGCAGCCGTGCACGGGTCAGCGCGTCCAACGCGCCGAAGGGCTCGTCCATCAGCAGCACCTTGGGTTCCATGGCCAGCGCACGTGCGATGCCCACACGCTGCTTCATGCCGCCGGAGATTTCATGGGGACGTTTGTTCAGCGCGTGGCCCATGCCCACCAGTTCCAGCGCGGCCTCTGTGCGCGTCTGCAACTGGGCCTTGCCCTCGTTGGCGCCGAACACCCGCTCCACCGCCAGGTGCACGTTTTCGGCGCAGGTCAACCAGGGCAGCAGCGAGTGGTTCTGGAACACCACCGCGCGTTCCGGGCCTGGCGCGGCGATCTCACGCCTGTCGCACAGCAGCACACCGGACGTGGGTGTCGTCAGGCCGGCGATCAGGTTCAGCAGCGTGCTCTTGCCGCAGCCCGAGTGTCCGATGAGCGCCACGAACTCGCCTTGCGCCACACGCAGGTCGATCTCGCGCAGCGCGTGGAAACGCCCTTTCTTGGTCTCGAAGACCATCTCGACGTTTTCGACGCGGATGAAATCAGCAACAACAGGGCCGCCCCTGGGTTGCTGAGCGCCCCCTGGGGGGGCCGCGAGCGCAGCGAGCTTGGGGGCTTCAGTCGTCATAGCTGAACCTCTTGGCGACGGTGATGAGCAGTTGTTCGAGCAGCAGGCCCACGATGCCGATCACGAAGATCGCCACGATGATGTGCTTGACGTTGAGGTTGTTCCACTCGTCCCAGACCCAGAAGCCGATGCCGACACCGCCGGTGAGCATCTCGGCCGCGACGATGACCAGCCACGCGGTGCCGACGGACAGGCGCACGCCGGTCAACATGTAGGGCAGCACGGCGGGGAAGAGGATCTTGGTGATCACCTTCCATTCGCTCAGGTTCAACACACGCGCCACGTTCAGGTAGTCCTGCGGCACACGCTGCACACCGACGGCGGTGTTGATGATCATGGGCCAGATGCTGCAGATGAAGATGGTCCAGATGGCCGCCGGGTTGGCCGCCTTGAAGACCAGCAGGCCGATAGGCAACCAGGCCAGCGGCGACACCGGCCGCAGCAGGCTCACCAGCGGATTGACCATGCGGTTGATGAAGCTGAATCGGCCCAGGATGAAGCCCATGGGAATGCCCACCAGCGCCGCCAGGCCAAAGCCCACGGCCACCCGTTCCAGCGAGAACAGGATGTTCCAGCCTATGCCCTGGTCGTTGGGCCCCTTGATGTAGAACGGGTCAGCAAAGAGCTTCACCGCGGCCTCGAAGGTGGCGGCTGGCGTGGGGAACGTGGTGCTGTTCATCGTCAGCAGTGCCCACACGCCCACCAGCAAGGCCAGGCCGATGACGGGCGGCAGCACGGCCAGCCACACCCCTCGCCAATCGATGGGCGCCCTGGGTGCGCGCGGGGCGCGTGTGGCGGCTGGGGCGGCGACCGAGGCCATTGAAGGCTGGGCGACGCTGACAGGCGCGCCCTTCACGGCGGACCCGCTATCCAGTGCGGTGTGAAAGACGGCGGCAACCATGCTGGTCTCCCCTCAGGCCGCCGCAGCGGCCTTGACCTTGAAGCCGTCGGCATACTTGGCCGGGTCCTTGCCGTCCCACACCACACCGTCGATCAGCTTGCTGCTGCGCATGTCGCTCTTGGGGATGCTGATCTTCAGTGCGCCTGCAGCTTCCTTGTAGAGCGCCGTCTGGTTGATCTGCTGCGCGACCTGCAGGTAGTTGGGGTGCTCCTTCAGGATGCCCCAGCGTTTGTGCTGGGTCAGGAACCACATGCCGTCGCTGAGGTACGGGTAGTTCACCGCGCCGTCGTTGAAGAACTTCATGTAGTTCGGGTCGTCCCAGGTCTTGCTGTCCTTTCCAGATGCGCCGTTCTGGTAGCGGCCAAGGATGCGGGCGTTGATGGCGTCCACGCTGGTGTTGACGTAGCTCTTGTCAGCGACCGTTTCGGCCATCTTGTTCTTGTTCTGCAGGCCGGCGTCTATCCAGCGGCTGGCCTCCAGGATGGCCATCATCACGGCGCGCGCGGTGTTGGGGTACTTCTTGACGAACTCGCCGGTGGTGCCCAGCACCTTCTCGGGGTGGTCCTTCCAGATGTCCTGCGTGGTGACGGCGGTGATGCCGATGCCGTCGATGATGGCGCGGTGACCCCAGGGCTCGCCGACGCAATAACCGTCCATGTTGCCGACCCGCATGTTGGCCACCATCTGCGGCGGCGGCACGGTGATGACCTTGGCGTCCTTCATGGGGTTGATGCCCACGCTGGCCAGCCAGTAGTACAGCCACATGGCGTGCGTGCCGGTGGGGAAGGTCTGCGCGAAGGTGTACTCACGCTTCTCGGTGGCCATCACCTTGGCCAGGCTGGCGCCGTCCACTGCGCCTTTGTCAGCCAGCTTCTTGGACAGCGTGATGGCCTGGCCGTTGTTGTTCAGGGTCATCAGTACGGCCATGTCCTTCTTCGGACCACCCACGCCCAGGTGCACGCCGTAGACCAGGCCATACAGCACATGCGCCATGTCCAGCTCACCGTTGACCAGCTTGTCGCGCACACCGGCCCAGCTCGCTTCCTTGGTGGGGATGATCTTGACGCCGTACTTCTTGTCGAAGCCCAGCACGCTGGCCATCACCACGCTGGCGCAGTCGGTCAGCGGGATGAAGCCGATGCGGACTTCTTCCTTCTCGGGCTTGTCACTGCCCGCCGCGTACACGGCGGCTTGCAGGCCGGGGATGAGGCTGGTGGCGCCTGCTGCAGCGGCGGCCTTGACGACGGTGCGGCGTGCCATGTCGATCTTTCCAGGTGGGTTCATGGTGGTGTCTCGAAGTGAATGGGCCAATCAGGTTGCCGGACAAGAACAGCGACGAAAACGAAGAAGGCGTCCGCACATCGCAGCACCGAGGAAACGGTGCAACGGGTGGGGACGCCCTTGTCCTGCCAGGACCACACAAACGATGTGTGCGCCTGGCATTGGCGAGAAATCGGCTCTGATCTCTCTCTGCGTTCAACTACGCAAGTGGCATGCCAGGGTTTTGCCGACCGTTTGCCGGCATTCGCGCGGGCCACCGCAACAGCGCGCACCAGCGCGCAGCAGCGGCGCGCAGGCATGGTGCACTGCCGCAACTACATCAAGAGATCGGCGGCGTCGACGATGCGCTGGGCCACGTCGGCCATCTTCAGACCCTTGTC
>JANOAM010000253.1:0-2178 GCA_031411215.1 Betaproteobacteria bacterium | reverse complement strand
GGGCCGGCCGAACAGGTAGCCCTGGCCCAGCTTGCAGCCCAGCGCCTTCAGCGTGCTGGCCTGCAGTTCGGTTTCCACGCCTTCGGCCACGGTGTCCACACCCAGGCTGCGCGACAGGCCGATGATGGCGTCGACGATCTTGGCGCTTTCCGGCCGATCAGACAGCGTGCGCACGAAGCTGCGGTCGATCTTGATTTTGTCGAAGGTCATTTCGGCCAGGTAGCTGAGGCTGGAATAGCCGGTGCCGAAGTCGTCCAGCGTGACCGTCATGCCGGCCTTCTTGAGCGACAGGATGACCTGACGTGCACGTGCCGTGTCGTTGACCAGCGCGGTCTCGGTCAGTTCCACGTCCAGCCTGGACGGCGACACACCGCCTTCGCGCAGGATGGTCAGCAACTGCGGCACCAGCGATTCGTCCTGGATCTGTTGCGGCGCCACGTTGAAGGACACACGCCAGTGCGGCGGGAAGAGGCTCATGTCCTGGCAGGCCGAGCGCAGCAGCGACAGGGTCAGCGGACCAATGAGCCCCGAGCTCTCGGCCAGCGCAATGAACTTGTCCGGGCTCAGCAGGCCGCGTTGCGGGTGGCGCCAGCGGCACAGCAGTTCCAGCGACACCACGTTGCGCCGCTCCAGCCCCACGATGGGTTGGTAGAAGGGCACGAACTGGCCGGTGGCAATGCCTTCGCGCAGTTGCTGCTCCAGCACGTGGCGCTCGGACAGGGCTTCGTCCTGGCGCGCGTCGTAGAGGCACACCTCGCCGCGGCCGCTGTGTTTGGCGCGGTACAGGGCTGAATCAGCCTTGCGCAGCAGTTCGTCGCCGGTGGTGGCGTCAGCGGGGTAGCGTGCGATGCCCACGCTGGCGCCGATGGCCACCGTGAGGTCGCCAAAGTTCATGGGCTCGGCCAGGCGCTGCACGATGCGTTCGGCGGCAGATTCCACCTGCGGCAGCCCTTCACGTTCGTCCACCACCACCACGAACTCATCGCCGCCGTAGCGCGCGCGCAGGTCGCTCTGGCGCAGGCACAGGGCCAGGCGGCGCGCCACTTCCTTCAGCACCAGGTCGCCGACCATGTGGCCGTTGCGGTCGTTGATGGGCTTGAAGCGGTCCAGGTCCACCATCAGCACGGCCAGGCGTTCGCCGTGCCGCGACGCACGTGCCATGCGGGCATGCATGGCGTCGTGCAGGCCGGCGCGGTTGTCAAGGCCGGTGAGCAGGTCGCTGCTGGCCAGGCGCTGGATGCGCACCTCGGCTTCCATCAACGTGCCGCGGGTGCTGACCAGGCCGTTGGTCAGGCGGCGCCACAGTACGGTGCCCATGATCACGGTCAGGGCCACGGCGGCGCCCATGACGAACCAGGAGCGCTGCTGCAGCGACAGCACTTCGGCTTCGGTGGCGGCCAGCGACGCGCGTGTCAGCTCGTCGTTGGCCTCGGCCAGCAGACGCGAGTTGCGGCCGTAGCGTTCGCCGTCGAACAGCGCGCGCGCGGATTCATGGGCGCCGGAGTTCAGGGCTTCCAGTGCCGATTGCCGCATGCGGGCGATCTCCCGCGACGCGGCCTCGGTCTTGTGGCGGTACTTCTGCGACACGCCGTCGGGCGCCAGCAGGCTGGCGTGTTCCACGGCCTGGTTCAGTTCGTTGACCAGGCGGTCGTAGCGGTCGATCAAGGCGCGGTCACCGCTGATGGAGGCGGTCTGCGCGGCCTGCAGCAGCTGTTGTTCGGTGACACGCAGGCGGCCCGCCACTGCATGAGCCGCGGCGTGGCGTTGGCCGGCTGCCGCGAGCGCCTGCATGGACCACAGCCGTTCGGCCAGCAGCAAGGCCGTCAGCAAGGCCGCACCGGCCAGCGTGATAGCCACGGCGCGCCTGGCCTGGCGCATCGTCTGTTCGACGATGGACACGGAGGGCAGCAGGGGGCCAGCAGGCGCAGCGCGGTCGGACATGGGCAACGGAGTAGGGGCTCCGTCCCTTATCGGGCGCTTGCTGTGTCGACTTGAGTGCGCCGACTGGAACGCGCTGACTCGACCGTGCAGTCAGGCCCGCGGCGGCCGCTGTGCGGTTTTGGGCCTGAAGGCCTTGCAGACCGCGTCGTCGGTCTCGATGTAGGGACCGCCTATCAGGTCCACGCAGTAGGGCACGGCGGCAAAGATCCCATGCACCGGCGGCGTGGCCTGCGGCAG
>JANOAM010000252.1:0-5271 GCA_031411215.1 Betaproteobacteria bacterium | reverse complement strand
GTAGCTGCCGGCCCAGGGGTCCACCACGCTGGTGATGTGGGTCTCTTCCTGGATAATCAGCTGCGTGTTGCGCGCGATGCGCGAACTGAATTCCGTGGGCACGCAGTCTCTTCACACCAACAGCTTCGACGAAGCCATTGCGCTGCCCACGGAATTCAGTTCGCGCATCGCGCGCAACACGCAGCTGATTATCCAGGAAGAGACCCACATCACCAGCGTGGTGGACCCCTGGGCCGGCAGCTACATGATGGAAAAGCTGACGCAGGACATGGCCGACAAGGCCTGGTCCATCATCGAAGAAGTTGACGCCCAGGGCGGCATGACACGGGCGGTGGACTCGGGTTGGGCCAAGCTGAAGATCGAAGCCAGCGCAGCGCAAAAACAGGCGCGCATTGACAGCGGCCAGGACGTGATCGTGGGCGTCAACAAGTACAAGCTGCAGACGCAGGACGCGGTCGACATCCGGGAAGTGGACAACGTGAAGGTGCGCGAAGGCCAGATCGCGCTGCTGAAGAAGATCAAGGCGGAACGGGACAGCACGAAGGTCCAACAAGCACTGGACGCGCTGACCGCATGCGCACAATCCGGCGAAGGAAACCTGCTGGCGCTGAGCATAGAAGCCATGCGGTTGCGCGCCACGGTGGGTGAGGTGAGCGATGCACTCGAGAAGGTCTTCGGCCGCCACCGCGCCGACATCCAGAAGGTGACCGGCGTGTACGCCGCCGCCTACGACAGCGCCGAAGGCTGGGACAAGCTCAAGGGGGAGATCGCTGCCTTCAGCGAAGCGCAGGGCCGCCGTCCACGCGTGATGATCGCCAAGCTGGGCCAGGACGGCCACGACCGCGGCGCCAAGGTCGTCGCCACGGCCTTCGCCGACCTGGGCTATGACGTGGACATAGGCCCGCTGTTCCAGACGCCCGAAGAGTGCGCACGCCAGGCGATTGAAAATGACGTGCATGCAGTGGGTGTCAGCACACTCGCTGCAGGTCACAAGACGCTGGTGCCGGCCATCATTGCGGAGCTGAAGAAGCAGGGCGCGGACGACATCATCGTGTTTGTGGGCGGTGTCATTCCGCAGCAGGACTACGGCTTCCTCTACGACGCGGGCGTGAAGGGCATCTATGGGCCGGGTACGCCGATTCCTGTGAGTGCCAAGGATGTGCTGGAGCAGATCAAGGCGGCGGTTGGCGGCTGACGCTGTGTCGATGGCTTTGAACATGCCTGCTGTTGCGCGTGCTCTGACGCCTGGGGCGCGCCGCTGCGCTCATGTCCCCCGGTTCAGCTTGCTGGCGCAAGCTGAACCTCCTCCTTTACTTCGCTCCGCGGCACGCCCCAGCCGCCAGAGCGCCACCCATCGTTGTGTGCCACTGATCGCGCACAACGACTGCACGCTGCCAAGGACGGTGGGTGACCGGCGCAGCGAAGTAAAGGAGGAGGGTTCGGCCGCTGTCAAGCGGACGAAGCCGGGGGACATGAGCGGAGCCGGTCACCCGCCGGCCTTGGCTCGCCACAAGACTATGAGTGCGCGCGGCAACTGACATGCTCCCCACCAACTCAGCACTCATCGACCAGATCCTGGGCGGCAACCAGGCCGCCCAGCGTCGTGCCATGGCCAAGGCCATCACCCTGCTTGAGAGCACGCGTGCCGACCATCGCATGCTTGCCGATGAGTTGTTGAACGCGCTGTTGCCACACACAGGTAAGTCGCTGCGCGTCGGCTTGAGTGGTGTGCCGGGCGTGGGCAAGAGCACGTTCATCGAAATGCTGGGCTTGCAACTGGTGGAGCAGGGTCACCGCGTGGCTGTGCTCACCATAGACCCCAGCAGCAGCCTCAGTGGCGGCAGCATCCTGGGGGACAAGACGCGCATGGAGCGGCTGTCGGTGGATGAGCGGGCCTACATCCGGCCCAGCCCTGCCAGCGGCACGCTGGGTGGGGTGGCGGAGAAGACGCGGGAATCGATGCTGGTCTGCGAAGCGGCTGGGTATGACACCGTCATCGTGGAAACCGTGGGCGTTGGGCAGAGCGAGACGGCTGTGTCCGGCATGACGGATCTGTTTGTGTTGCTGCAACTGCCCAATGCGGGTGACGACCTGCAGGCCATCAAGAAAGGCGTCATGGAGTTGGCGGACCTGGTGGTCATCAACAAGGCCGACATCGACCTGGCGGCCGCCACACGTGCGCGGGCGCAGATCACCAGTGCGATGCGCTTCCTGGGCCCACACACGCTGGCCGACACGCAGGTGCTGCAGATGAGCGCGCTGAAGGGCACCGGGATGGCTGAGTTCTGGCAGGCTGTGACGGACTTCCGCGACAGGCAGCAAGCGACGGGCCGTTTTGAGCAACGCCGCCATGAACAGAACCAGGCCTGGATGTGGGAACGCATCGAGGCCGGCTTGCGTCAGCGCTTCCGTCAGAACCCGTTGGTGGCTGGCGCGCTGCAAACGACACTGGAAGACGTGAAGAGTGGCCGCGTGGCGGCGTCCGTGGCCGCGCGGCGGCTGCTGGATTTGATGGACTGAATGACAGAGCTGAGGACAACGAGCATGCACGACATCAACGAACGGCTGGAACAGAAGCGCGCTGCGGCGCGGCTGGGCGGCGGCGCCAAACGCATCGCGTCGCAGCACGCCAAGGGCAAGCTCACCGCGCGTGAGCGGCTGGAACTGCTGCTGGACGAGGGCACGTTTGAAGAGTGGGACATGTTCGTGGAGCACCGCTGCACGGACTTCGGCATGCAGGACAACAAGGTCCCGGGCGACGGCGTGGTCACCGGCTACGGCATGATCAATGGCCGCCTGGTGTTTGTGTACAGCCAGGACTTCACGGTGTTTGGCGGCGCCTTGAGCGAACCGCACGCCGAGAAGATCTGCAAGGTCATGGACCAGGCCATGAAGGTGGGTGCGCCGGTCATTGGTCTCAACGACAGCGGCGGCGCGCGCATCCAGGAAGGGGTTGCGTCACTGGGCGGTTACGCCGAAGTGTTCCAGCGCAACGTCATGGCCAGTGGTGTGATCCCGCAGATCAGCATGATCATGGGGCCGTGCGCGGGTGGCGCGGTGTACTCGCCGGCCATCACCGACTTCATCTTCATGGTGAAGGACAGCAGCTACATGTTCGTCACCGGCCCTGAAGTCGTGAAGACCGTGACGCATGAGGAAGTGACCGCCGAAGAGCTGGGCGGCGCCGGCACCCACACCAGCAAGAGCGGCGTGGCCGACCTGGCATTCGAGAACGATGTGGAAGCACTGATGATGCTGCGCCGCTTCTTCAACTACCTGCCGCTCAACAACCGCGACGGCGTGCCTGTGCGCCCCAGCGGCAACCCGGCCGAGCGGCTGGACATGAGCCTGGACACCCTGGTGCCAGAGAACGCAAACAAGCCCTACGACATCAAGGAGCTGATCCTCAAGACGGTGGACGACGGCGACTTCTTCGAACTGCAGCCGGACTACGCCAGGAACATCGTCATCGGCATGGCGCGCATGGCCGGGCGGACGGTGGGCATCGTGGCCAACAACCCACTGGTACTGGCCGGCTGCCTGGACATCAAGAGCAGCATCAAGGCCGCGCGCTTCGTGCGCTTCTGCGACGCCTTCAACATCCCCGTGATCACCTTCGTGGACGTGCCGGGCTTCATGCCGGGCACGTCGCAGGAGTACGGCGGCATCATCAAACACGGCGCCAAGCTGCTGTACGCGTATGCGGAGTGCACGGTGCCCAAGGTGACGGTCATCACGCGCAAGGCCTATGGCGGTGCGTATGACGTGATGGCCAGCAAGCACCTGCGCGGTGACGTCAACTTCGCCTGGCCCAACGCCGAGATTGCCGTAATGGGTGCCAAGGGCGCGGTGGAGATCATCTTCCGTGAAGACAAGGGTGACCCGGCCAAGCTGGCGGCCAAGGAAGCCGAATACAAGGCGCGTTTTGCCAACCCCTTTGTGGCGGGCGCACGCGGTTTCATCGACGACGTGATCCAGCCGCATGAAACACGCAGGCGCATCTGCCGGTCGCTGGCGATGTTGAAAGACAAGCAGGTCGAGAACCCGTGGCGCAAGCACGGGAACATTCCCCTGTGACCCGCTGAGGAGAACAACAACATGTTCAAGAAGATCCTGATCGCCAACCGCGGTGAGATCGCCTGCCGCGTCATCAAGACGGCGAAGAAGATGGGCATCGCCACCGTCGCCGTCTACTCCGAAGCCGACAAGGACGCGCGCCATGTGGAACTGGCCGATGAGGCCGTGCTGCTGGGTCCCGCGCCTTCACGCGAGAGCTACCTGGTTGCCGACAAGATCATCGCGGCCTGCAAGCAGACGGGCGCCGAAGCCGTGCACCCGGGTTATGGCTTCCTGTCGGAGAACGCTGCCTTTGCGCGCCGCCTGGAAGAAGAAGGCATCGTCTTCATCGGCCCCAAGCACCACAGCATCGCGGCCATGGGCGACAAGATCGCGTCCAAGAAGTTGGCGATTGAAGCCCAGGTCAACACCATCCCAGGCTGGAACGCGGCCATCGAGTCGCCTGAACAGGCGGTGCAGATCGCCAAGGACATCGGCTACCCGGTGATGATCAAGGCCAGCGCCGGCGGTGGTGGCAAGGGCCTGCGGGTGGCTTTCAACGACAAGGAAGCTTTCGAAGGCTTCAGCAGTTGCCGCAACGAGGCCAGGAACAGCTTTGGTGACGACCGCGTCTTCATCGAGAAGTTCGTCGAAAGCCCGCGCCACATTGAAATCCAGGTGCTGGGCGATTCGCAAGGCAACGTCATCTACCTGAACGAACGCGAGTGCTCCATCCAGCGCCGCCACCAGAAGGTGATCGAGGAAGCGCCTTCGCCCTTCATCAGCGAGGCCACCCGCAAGGCGATGGGCGAGCAGGCCGTGGCGCTGGCCAAGGCCGTGCAGTACCAGAGCGCGGGGACGGTGGAGTTCGTGGTCGGCAAGGACCAGAGCTTCTACTTCCTGGAGATGAACACGCGGCTGCAGGTGGAGCACCCGGTCACCGAGGCCATCACCGGCCTGGACCTGGTGGAGCAGATGATCCGCGTGGCCGCCGGCGAGGCCCTGTCCTTCACCCAGGCCGAGGTCAGGCGCCAGGGCTGGGCGATGGAATGCCGCATCAATGCCGAAGACCCCTTCCGCGGCTTCCTGCCGTCCACCGGGCGGCTGGTGCGCTTCCTGCCACCAGCCGCCAACCTGGAGGCGGGCCAGGCCGTGCCCACGGGTGCCGATCTGGGCGGCGTGCGGGTGGACACCGGCGTTGCCGAAGGCGGCGAG
>JANOAM010000251.1:0-16337 GCA_031411215.1 Betaproteobacteria bacterium | reverse complement strand
CACCGCGGCGCTGACGGCCACGCTGTTGCGGTCCAGCTGCAGCGCCGTGCTGTCCACGGGCGCGTCACCACCGCCGCCGCCACCACACGAAGCCAGGGCCAGGCACACCAGCCAAGCCTGAGCGAGCTTCCAGACACCACCCCGCATGGTCGCTTCTCCTGCCGCGCTGTTGTTCTAGCAGCCGACTGTAGTGGAACCGGACCGACCCGGCCGCACCCGGTCCACCGCGGCGGCAGCGCATGCGCCCACGCGCTGGCGCCGGCTGTGTGGCGGTGCCATCATGCGGCTGCCACGGGCTCGTGGCGGCTGGAGGCGACATGCATGGATTCCGCGCTGCATCGGTGGGCGTCTGCGTCTGCGTCGGCATGGCGGCCGGCGCGGCCATGGCCGCTGACAACTACTCGGCCAGCTACACCGACGTCCAGGGGAACCCCCTTGGCGTCGCGGCCAGCACGCTGGATGGCCTGCTCAGGGACGTGAGCGCTGTGCCCATCGCGGCTGGCCGGGTCCAGCCCTTTGGGCTTTCCCTGCGCGGCGTGCAAGCCAACCTGGCGGGCCTGGCCACGCCGCAGAGCACAGGCACGGTGTACACCGGCCAGTTGCAGCTGCCGTCCACCGGCGCCAACGCCCAGTTCAACGCGCCCAGTTGGGCCGGGGTGCTGGACCAGGTGCGCCGTTTCCTGCTGCAGGGCAGCGAGGCGCAACGCCTGCAACGTGAATCCGCACGTGTGTCGCCCTTCGACCCCGTGGCCGGCAACCCCGGCAGCCTGATGGCGCGTCGTGTGGCGGCCGATTTCGACAGCGCCTTCCTGCCCTTTGCCAGCAACCTGGTGGACGGCCCTGTGCGCGTGGCGCAGGTCGGTGGCCTGCCCGCCGGTGCCGTGCGCGGGCCGCTGCCGGCCCTGCCGGGCCTGGGCGCCCAACTGGGCCTGCTGCGTGACAACGGGCAGTCGGAACAGTCGCTGACAGTCCCGCTGTCGCTGACGCTGCGCTCAGACCTGGACCCGCGGCGCCAGTTCGCGGTCTCGATGCCGCTCACGGTGTCCAGCGTCGACGGCGCACGCGCACTGCACGGCGCGCTGGCGGCTTCGCTGCGGCTGCCGCTGTCCAACGCCTGGTCGCTGTCAGGCAGTCTGGCCTACGCGGTGGTCAGCGCCAAGGACCTGGGCAGCGCGGGCCAGATCGGCTCGCTGTCGCTGACCAGCAGCTTCGTGCTGCGTGGCGACAGCGGCGACCTGGCCATAGGCAACATGATCGGCCACTACCGCACGCTGGGCGGGCGCATCAACGGCGTGGACACCGGCTCGGGCATCGCCAACACCGTGTTGCGCAACGGGCTGCTGTGGTCCATGCCGGCGCCGGCGTGGCTGGGCTTCGGGCGCAGCGTCGAAGCGAGCCTGGTCAACACGCACTACCTGGGCACCGCGCTGTACCTGCGCAACTACAGCGAGGCCGGCCTGACTGTGGGCACCAACAAACGCGCCGACAGCACACGCAGCTACATGCAAGGTGGGCTGTCCGTCCTGTTCTCGTCCAAGACCACCGGCGTCATGGCCCACTTCGGCTACTGGTTCTAGATGGGGCCCCGAAGCTTCCTGCGCCGCGCAGCGCTGGCTGTCGTGGCTGTTGTGGCGGTGGTCATGGCGGCCGGCGCATCGGCGCAAGTCAGCCGGGGCGGCATCGTCGAACTCGCAGGCCAGGGCCGCTATGACGAACTGGCCGAGCGCCTGGCGCCGGTTGCACGTCCTTCTGCTGGTGAACTGCACGCGCTGTGCCACGCCTACGCACAGACCAAACGCTACCGCCCGCTGCTGGCCTGCCTGGACCGGCTGGAAACCGCACTGCGCGGGCGCGACCGCGCCAGCATCCTGTTCGGCCTGGACGACGCCACCGCCACCGTGCCGCTGATGCGCGCCACCGCGCTGCTGGACATGGGCGACGCGGCCGCCGCGGCCGAGCAGGCCACCCGCGCGCTGGCCTGGTTCGACCGCGAAGGCAGCGCTGGTGAACGTGACCTGCAGGTGGAAGCGCTGACCCTGCTGGCCCTGGCCGCCGTGCGCCAGCAGGAGCCCGCCAAGGCGCAGGAGCAGCTGCGCCGGATCGAAGCCACCCAGACCGGGATCACGGCCGGCCCCAACCTGGCCAATGTGCGCACGCTGGGCCTGGCGCGGGGCTACCTGGCGCTGGGCCAGTACGACAAGGCCTGCGCTGCGCTGGAGGCTGACCGCGGCTTCGACTTCCGCCGCACGGTGGACCAGCTGCTCAACGGCAACCCGCCCAACTGGGTCTGGCAGCAGTTGCCACGGCTGTTCATGCTGGCGCGCTGCCGCAACGGTCAAGGCCGTGTGATTGAAGCCAAGGCCGGCTACGACGAATTGTTGGCCCTGCCCGTGCTGCGCCAGAACCGCGGCATCGCCTGGCTGGTGCTGCACGACCGCGCCCGCATCGCTGAAGAGGAAGGGGACCGCGACACCGCCGTGCGCCTGCTGCGCGAAGCGCTGGACATCATTGAACAGCTGCGCTCGGGTATTGACACCGAAGCAGCCAAGATCGGCTTCGTGGGCGACAAGCAGGCGGTGTACGGCGCGCTCATCGCGCTGCTGATGGCCCAGGACCGGCCCGCCGAGGCGCTGGAGGTGGTGGAACGTGCCAAAGCTCGAGCGCTGGTGGACCTGCTGGCCGACCGCTACAGCGCGCCCGCCGCTGAACAAGTCCTGCCGCGCGGTGACGCACGCCTGACTGCGCTGCTGCAGCGCCACCGTGAGGCCGAAGAAAGCCTGCAGGCGCAGAACCCCGCGCGCGGTGAAGCCGCGTGGACGCAGCAGCGCAACAGCGTGGTGTTGGCCACCACCCAATTGCGCCAGGCCGCGCCGGAACTGGCTTCGCTGGTGTCGGTGGCCTCGGCCACCGCTGCAGAGTTGGTGCAACTGCTGGACAAGGACGAAGTCGGCCTGCAGTACTACCTGCAAGGCGACCGCCTCTACGCGCTGGTCTTCGGCACCCCATTGGGCCCGAACGGCAGCCGCGCCTTCACCCTGGACGGTGCGGGCCTGGTGGCCGACATCCGGGACTTCCGCGCCGCCATCACCCGCCGCACGCCACAGGCGCTGGCCTTGGCGCAGAAGCTGCATCGACGGCTGGTGGCCCCACTGGAAAGCGCACTGCGCCAGCACGCCGTGCTGCTGGTGCCGCATGGCGCCCTGCACTACCTGCCCTTCGCGGCCCTGCATGACGGCCAGCGTTTCTTCCTGGACCAGCACGCGCTGCGCTTGAGCACCAGCGCCAGTGCCTTGAAATTCCTGCGCCACGCGCCGCCCACACCGGGCGCGCAGCCGCTGATCCTGGGCAACCCCACGGGCGACCTGCCCAGTGCCGAGTTGGAAGCGCGCCGGCTCAAGCGCCTGATGCCGGGCGCGACGCTGCTGATAGGCCCCGCCGCCACACGCGCTGCGCTGTTCGCCAACGCGCCAGGTGCACGTGCCGTGCACGTCGCGAGCCATGCGGTGTTCGACGCGCGCCAGCCGCTGGACTCACGCCTGATGCTGGCGCCGGGCCTGGGCGCCGAGCCGGGTGAGCTGCGCGTCAGCGACATCTACGGCCTCAACCTGACGGCCGATTTGGTGACCCTCAGCGCCTGCGAAACAGGCCTGGGCCGCATCACCGATGGCGGCGAGCTGATAGGCATGACACGCGGCTTCCTCTACGCCGGTGCGTCCAGCGTGGTGTCTTCGCTGTGGCAGGTGCCGGACGAGGCCACCGCCACGCTGATGGAAAGCTTCTACGCCAAGCTGCCGCGCCTGAACAAACGCGACGCGCTGCGTGCCGCGCAGCTGGAATTGATGCGGCGCGGTGAACCGCCCTACGCCTGGGCTTCGTTCTACCTGAGCGGCAGTTCGCGCTAGCTTGACGGGCTGGCGGCCAGCGCCCACCACTGCCACAGCGCAAAACCCGCCAGCATCAAGGCCGACACACGCGCCACCCAGGCCTGCACACGGGCGTCGAAGCGCGAGCGCAGGGCGCCCACTGCGCCGCACAGCATCAGCCACCACAACGCTGAGCCGGCGAGCACACCGGCCACCATCAGCAGCGGCGACGCCGGGGCCTGCAGCGAGCCGGCCAAGGCGCCGAAGATGGCGATGAAGGACAGGATGGTCGAGGGGTTGGACAGCGTCAGCAGCAAGGTGCCGGCGAAGGACGCGGCCAGCGACGGCGTGGCCGTCGGCTCTGCGCCTTCGTGGGCCGGTGCCTCGCGCAAGCTGGGCCAGGTGCGCCAGGCCAGCCACAGCAGGAAGCCCCCGCCCGCCAGCGCCAGCGGCACGCGCGCGGCCTGCAGCGCGTTGATCAGCACGCTGACGCCAAACGCACCGACAGCCCCGTAAGCCGCGTCCGCCACCGCCGCGCCCAGGCCGGTGGCAATGCCCACGGCGCGGCCATGCCGCAGCGTGCGCTGGATGACCAGCAGGCCGATGGGGCCCACGGGTGCGGCGATCGAAAGGCCTATCCAGACCGCCGGCCAGAAGACGCCTGCAGAACCCGGCACGGACCCGCCTACTTGCGCGTCGGCACGCGGGTGAAGCTCTCGCGGCCTTCGGCACTGCCGGTGAATTCCTGCGCTTCCCACTGCTCGGTGATGCCGCTGACACCCAGGCGCAGCTTGCTGCGGTAGGTGAAGCGCGTGCCGCGCAGGTGGTTCACACCTTCACCGACACAACTGGCCTGCGTCGCGTCCTTCTGGTCCACCATGCAGGTCAGGCGGTAGAACGAGGCTTCGTCCTTGCCCCAGGCGTCCAGCGTGCCGCCGCCCTCCATCAGCGACATGATGGCGCCGGTGGCGCCTTTCCAGCTGCCGGTCCAGCTGGGCGTGCCCTGGGCCCACGCGACCGCGGTCAGGGCGCACAGGGAACAGGCGACGAAGGTGCGCAAGGCGAACGGGGTCTGCATGAACGCTCTCGGAAGTGGCGGATGACGCCACCATGGTGCCATGCCACCCGCGCGCTGGCTTCAGTAGTTCACACGAGCCAGGTAGGTCTGCCGCGACGCGTCCAGCGCCTGGCCCAGCGTGGTGATGCCTTGCGCCTGCAACAAGGGCAGCATCTTCACGAAGACCTCCGCTGTCACCATGGCGTCGCCTAAAGCGGTGTGCCGGCCCAGCAAGGGCACGCCCAGGCGTTGGCAGATGGCTTCCAGTCGGTGGCTTTCCTGCTGCGGGTGCAGCACCGCGGACAGCAGCAGCGTGTCCAGCACGGGCTGATCGAACTTCACGCCGGTGGTGGCTTCCTTCAACTGCAGGAATCGCATGTCGAATGCGGCGTTGTGCGCCACCAGCACGGTGTCCTGCGCAAAGGCGTGGAAGGCCGGCAGCACGGTGGTTATGGTCGGCTGACCCTGCAACTGCTCGGGCTGGATGCCGTGGATGGCCACGCCCGCTGTCGGCACGCTGCGCTGCGGGTCCACCAGTTGTTCGAAGCATTCTTGCCGCCGCAGCTTGGCGGCGACGACGCGTGTGGCGCCGATCTGGATGATCTCGTCGCCCGCGCTGGGTTGCAGGCCCGTGGTCTCGGTGTCGAACACGGTGCAGGCCAGCTCGGCCAGCGGTCTGTCGGCCAGCGCGGCGCTGGTGCTGCCGGCAAAGAGGTCGAAGTCGTAGAACTCGGGCCGGCTGCCGTGCTGCACCTGGGCTGCGGCCTCCAGCGGTGCGGCGTCCCTGGCCAACGGCAGCAGGAAGCGGAAGAAGACCTCCTGGCGCACACGGGCGCGTTCGAACCACAGCGCGCCGCCGTGGCGTTCCACCACGTCGCGCACGGTGAGTGCGGTGGTCTCGTCGCCCGATTTGATCGGCTCGGTTTCCCAGGCGGTGACGGTTTCCGTGCTCATCGCTTGCACGGCCCACACCAGGTCCAGCCGGGCCTTGCCGCCCTCCGCCCCCAGGCGCAGTTGCAGGCGCTGCACTTCGTATTCATCGGCCAGGCGGCCGGCCAGGTGCAGCAGCGCCTGGATCAGCGAGAAGCTGTCCACCTTGAGCCAAAGTTGCGCGTCGACGTCAGTGGCCAGCACACGCGCGCCCAACTGCGTTTCGATGCGGCGTGCGGCGGCGGCCACCAGGTCGGCGCCCAGCATGTCTTCCAGCGGCCAGCGGGTCTTGATGTGCTTCAGGCCTTGCGCAGAAGCCTCGTTCATGCGGCGGCTGAGCGCACTGATCTCTTCGCGGATGACAGCCAGGAAACGGTCGCGTGTGGCGGCGTCCAGCGCCGGTTCATCCAGCAGTTCCACGGCTGCCTGCAAATTGCCCAGCGACCCGCGTTGACCCTCGGTGACGCTGTGCAGCAGGCGGTCGCGTGCGGTGTCTTCGGCCAGGTCGCGGGTGATGTTGTCCAGCATCAGCACAAAGCCGCTCAGCGGAGTGCCTGCTTCGGCGGCGCGCTCGGGCGCCTTCACTGGGGACATCACGGGCGACATCACGGGCGACATCACTGGCGACATTTGCACGCGCAGCAACTGCCCGCCGCGCGTGGCGGTCACGAACTGCGCCGCCGGGTGCGCGGCGCCACGCTGCAGGCGCTGCTGCACGGCTTCCAGTGCGTGGGCCACCAGTCGCCGGTCCAGCACGGCGTAGATGCTGCGGCCCAGGCCCAGCGCTTCTGCACCGCCGATCTGCGGGCCCGAACCTGCCGCCTCCATCAGCGCACGGAACTGCAAGCGAGCGCGGGCGTTGAACAGCAGGACACGGCCGTCCAGGTTGCAGACCACCACGCTCTGCGTCAGCTCGGCCATCAGCGCGGCCAGGCGGTTGCGTTCCTGTTCCACGTTGCGGCTGGCCTCGACCACACGCGCGTCCATAGTGGCGCGCAGGGAGTCTCGCTGCAGCAGCAAGGCGTTGACGGACACGGCCAGTGCGCGGCTGCCCGTGCTTCCGTTGGCCGTGTCCAGGGCGCGCGGTTTGTCGCTGCTGGCCAGCACCTGCAGTTGTTCGGCCAGGCGACCGGGCGCGGCGCCAAAGTGGCCCCAGGCCTTGAGCGACAGCGTGCCGCCCACAATGGCGCCCACCAGCCACAGCAGGAACACCAGCGCCGCACGCGGCTCCATCACGGCCCACAGTACTGCGCGCTCTTCGGGCGTGCCGGTGGCCGCCAGCAGACCCAGCGCGCCACCCATGCCCAGCGCCAGCAAGACGCCGGGCGCAGCAGCCGCGGCCACTTCGCGCGGGTCAGGCTTCATGAGGCCAGCATCTGCCGCACACGCGCCGCCAGGTCCTTGGTGCTGAAAGGCTTGGTCACGTAGCCGTCCGCGCCCACGCCCAGCCCTTGCGCCACATCGGTGTCGCGGCCCTTGGCGGTGAGCATGAGGATCTTCACGCCGGCCAGCGCCTCGTCGGCACGCACGGCCTGGCAGACCTCAAACCCGCTCTTGCCCGGCATCATCACGTCCAGCAGCACCAAGGCCGGGCGCTCGCTGCGGATGAGCGCCAGCGCTTCGTCGCCGTCGCGCGCCAGCAGCACGGTATAGCCCTCACGCTTCATCAGGAATTCCAGGCTGATGAGGATGTTGGGCTCGTCGTCGGCAATCAGGACCTTGTGGCTCATGGTCATGTCTCCGTCTGGTTCTTGCAGGGAATGTCAAAGCCGAAGCAGGCACCTTGGCCCGGCGCGGAGCGCAGCCACAAGCGGCCGCCAAAGTGTTCGACGATCTTGCGGCTGATCGGCAGACCCAGACCCGTACCTTGCGGCCGGTTGCGGCCGTCACCACCCTGGCGGAATTTCTCGAACACCAGGGCTTGCTGATCGGCGGGCACACCGGGCCCGTTGTCCTGCACTTCAACCGTCAGCAGGCCGCCGCGCTGCAGCAGCCGAACATGCACTTGGCCACCTTCGCGCGGCACGAACTTGGCCGCGTTGGACAGCAGGTTGATGAGCACCTGCAGCAGCCGGTCACGGTCGGCACGCAGCGTGGGAACGGCATCCGCGGGCTTGTGCAGCCGCACCCGCGCACCGCGTTCCCGGAACAGTTCTGCCGTGCTCAGCACCGCCTGGTCGAGCAAGGCTGCCAGGTCCACGTCGGCACTGAGCCAGTCCGCGTGGCCGGACTCGATCTTGGCCATGTCCAGCACCTGGTTCACCAGACGGCTCAGGCGTTCACTTTCAGCCACCACGATGCCCAGGAACTGGTCGCGCTGGGCGACGTCCATGCCGGGCTCGTCACGCATCAGTTCGCTCAAGGCACGGATGCTGGTGAGCGGGGTGCGCAACTCATGCGTGACGCTGCTCATGAAGTCGTCTTTCAGGCGGTCCAGGCTCAAGAGCCGTTCGTTCAGGTGCCGCAACTGGCTGGCTTCTTCCACGATGCGCACCACGTCGGCCACTTCCAGCGTGTCTTCTTCCACCACCGAAGCCACCATCACCCGCGCCGACGCGCTGCCGATGGCACCCGCCAGCAGCGCTTCGGCCTGCTGCACCTGGCGCGGGTCGGCGGGGCCCTGCAGCGCCGTGCCGGGCGCCAGTTGTGCACGCGCCCTGTCCACGCCCAGGAAGCGGCCGACCAGCGCCACCAGGTCGGCCAGCTGCGCCCGGCCGCGCCAGAAGACGCTGTCTTGTGAGGCACGTTCAAACACGTCCACGAACCGCAAGGCCTGGCTGGCTTCGGCCGCGCCTGGCGGGCGCGCCAGCGACACGGTCACGTACAGGCCCACGTTGGCCAGCAAGCTCCAGAACAGCGCATGACTCAGGTTGTCCAGCCCGCCCAGGCCCAGCAGGGCTTCGGGTTTGAGCAGCGCCAGGCCCCAGGGCCCGTCGCGCAGGAAAGCACCGTCCATCCAGCCGCTCTTGGCAATGGACGGCAGCATCAACGTGTAGACCCACAGCAGCGCACCCGCGGCCAGCCCGGCGAGTGCACCATTGCGCGTGCCGCCCTTCCAGTACAGCCCGCCCAACAAGGCCGGCGCAAACTGCGCCACGGCCGCAAAGCTGATCAAGCCGATGCTGACCAGCGCATAGGCCTCGCCGGCCACGCGGAAGTACAGCCAGCCCATCAACATCAACACCACGATGACGGCGCGGCGAATGAACAGCAGCGTGCGTGTCAGGTCGCGCTGCGCAAAACCTTGTCTACGCAGCAGCAAGGGCAACACCAGGTCGTTGCAGACCATGGTGCTGACCGCAATGGCTTCCACGATGACCATGCCTGTGGCTGCCGACAGCCCGCCGACAAAAGCCAGCAAGGCCAGAGCCGGCGCGCCGTGGTTCATCGGCAGCGTCAGTACGAAGGTCTCCGCCTGCGCCATGCTGCCCGGGTTCAGCAGCAGCCCGCCCAGGGCCAGTGGCAGCACAAACAGGTTGATCAGCAGCAGGTAGGCGGGGAAAGCCCAGGCGGCACGGCGGATGTGCTCTTCATCCACGTTCTCCACCACCGCGACCTGGAACTGGCGCGGCAGCAGCAGCACGCTGAAGCCGGCCAGCACCAGCAGCGCCAGCCACTGGTCGAAGGCAAAGGGCTTGGCCGGATCGGCCTGCATCAGATGGCGCAATTCAGGTTGCGCCATGGCCCGCGTGAAGATGTCGCCCAAGCCGTCGAACAGGCCCCAGGTGACAAACACACCCACGGCCAGGAAGGCCAGCAGCTTGACCACCGATTCCGCCGCGATGGCCGCCACCATGCCTTCATGCCGTTCGGTGTTGTCCAGGTGGCGTGTGCCGAAGGCGATGGTGAAGCCGGCCAGCGCCATGGCCACCACCAGCGCCACCAAGGGCGTGCCGCTGCCTGAGCCCGGGCTGCCGGTCAACACCGCATAGCCCTGCGCCACCGCTTTCAACTGCAGCGCCACATAGGGCACCACACCCACCAGCGCCACCAGCGTCACCAGGGCCGCCAGCGCACGGCTCTTGCCGTAGCGGCTGGCGATGAAGTCCGCGATGCTGGTGATGCGGTAGCTGCGTGCGATGCGCGCCATCTTGCGCAGCACCGTCCAGGCCATCACCATGGCCAGCGTCGGCCCCAGGTAGATGGGCAGGAACCACGGCCCGCCGCTGGCCGCGCGGCCAATGCTGCCGAAGTAGGTCCAGGCCGTGCAGTACACCGCCAGGCTCAGCGCATAGACCCAGGCATTGCCAATGACACTGCGGCCCGCCGCAGCGCGCTTGTCGGCCCACGCGGCCACGGCGAACAGCGCCAGCAGGTACGCCAGCGAAGCGCCAAGGACAAGTGCGGGGCTCAGCATGTTCAGCCCTTGCCGCGTGTTTCCATCAGCCAGCCCAGCAGGGCAATGAGCAGGGCCCAGGCGCCGAACAGCGCCACTGGCAACAACGGCAGACCAAAGACAGTGGCGTCGCTGAGCCACAGCTTCAGCAAGGGGAAGTTGAAAAGCAGCATGCCGGCGGCGAAGAGGGCCAGCAGACGATGGGGAAGCAGTCGGGTTTGCTTCATAGTTGTGCGCGCACGCAACGGCTCGTGGTGCAAAACCCACCCATCACAAGGACTCCAGCTTGAAGTGCACCCGCAAGAGCAAGCGGAACCGCTTCACGATGCCCAGTGCGTCATGCAGAGGCTCCCTCTCCAGCGTGCTGAGTTCCGACGGACGCACTTCATTGCTGGCAGGCAGGCCGGCCGAACGCTGCTTCAGCTGGTGACTGAGTCGCACCCCCATCAGCAAGTGCAGCGCGTCCACGACGTCGCGCGCCAGCACCGCATCCAGCTTGCCCAGGGCCAGCAACTGCTGCACCCGGGCCACAGTGCCCTGCTCACGCACGCCCTGCTGCATGGCCAGCGCACGCACGCCGTGCACGATGGGGAAGGTGCCCAGCTTCTTCAGGTCCAAGGCTTGCTCGTCGCGCTTGGCCGTGAGCCGCGTGAACCAGTTGCCGGGCTCCTGGAATTGATCGGCGGCGGCCGCAAAGCGTGCCAGCCAGGTGTCCTGGCCGCTCAGCACCTGGGACAGGTGGCTGCGCGCGTCCTCCAGCAGGGCAGCGTCGCCCGCCACGCAGGCCGCGTCAAAGAAGATCGCCAGGTGCATCGGTCCGTCGCTGTGCCCGTCATGCACCCAGCCGCGCAGGGTCTCGCGGAAGGCGCTGATCTCCTGCCGCCACAGCGGGTTGGTGACCATGATGCCGCCCGGGCACGGCGGGTAGCCGAGGCCAGCCAGTGCCGCGCTGAATTCCGCGGCCAGCGCGGGCAGGCCCGGCGGCGAAAACCCGTCGCGCAGCAGCAGCGCGTTGTCCTGGTCGGTCTTCAGGATCTGCTCACCACGGCCTTCGCTGCCCATCACCAGCAGGCAGCTGTGGGCCACCACGTCCGGCGGCGCCAGCACGGCCCACAGGCGGGCGATGAGCCGTGTGTTCAGCTCACTCACCAGCCGCGTGATGCGTTCGATGCGGATGCCGCTGCCGTGCAGCAGGGCCACCATGTCATCAATGCGCTGCGCGGCGGCGCGCAGGTCGGCCAGGTTGCCGGCTTCGTCAATTTGCAGCGCGACGATGTGCGAGTGGTTGGCCACAAAGCTCACCAGGTCCAGCTGGCCCAGCACGCCGATCACGTTCCCGTGGTCCGTGACCACCAGGCGGTGCACGCGGTGCCGCACCATCAGCCACAGCGCTTCAAAGAGATCGGCGTCAGCGTCCACTGTGACGATGTCAAAGCGCGCCACCTCGCGCACCGGCAACTGCTGCGGCGGCACGGGGCGCAGCAATGCGTCGCGCAGGTCCGTCGTCGTGAAGATGCCGACACGCGGGCCCTCCCTGACCAAGGCCTGCGTCAGCCCGCGCTGCGACAGCTCACGGCAGACGCTGACCAGGTCGGTGGCCCCGTCCACGTAAAAGGGTTTGCGCAGGAAGGCGTCGCGGATGCGCGCCGTCACCAGCGACAGCATCTCGCGTTGCGGTTCAGCGGCGTTGTGTGGCATGACTGGCGGAAATGGCAAAAGGGACCACAGACGTTAGCCCGCGGTCCCCTGGAAAAGGCTGATCTGCATCAGCCCATGATCGCAGTTCGGCCTTTCGGCCTCAGTGCCCGGAAGCGCCGTCGGCACCGATGCCGGTCTCCGACCGCACCTGCTGCGCCAGGAAGCCGGCCTTGTCCTGTGCGCCGCGCTTGCTGCCGTCCAGCACGCTGAACAGCCAGATGCCGATGAAGCCGATGGCCATGCTGAACAGCGCCGGGCTGGTGTACGGGAACAGCGCGCTGCCCTTGGGGTTGCCCAACGTGGCTTCCCACACCGCTGGCGACACCACCGTCAACGCCACGCTGCTGATCAGGCCCAGGAAGCCGCCGACCACCGCACCACGGGTCGTGCAGCCCTTCCACAGCACGCTCATCAAGAGCACGGGGAAGTTGGCCGACGCGGCAATGGCGAAGGCCAGGCTCACCATGAAGGCGATGTTCTGCTTCTCAAAGGCGATGCCCAGCACCACGGCCACGACACCCAGGCAGATGGTCGTGATCTTGGAGACACGCAGTTCAGCCTTCGGGTCGGCCTTGCCGTTCTTGATGACCGTGGCGTACAGGTCGTGCGACACGGCAGAGGCGCCGCTCAGCGTGAGGCCCGCCACCACCGCCAGGATGGTGGCAAAAGCCACGGCGCTGATGAAGCCCAGGAACACGTTGCCGCCCACCGCGCTGGCCAGGTGGATGGCGGCCATGTTGTTGCCGCCCAGCAAGGCTCCCTTGGCGTCCAGGAACTGCGGGTTGGTCAGCACGTAGGTGATGGCGCCGAAACCGATGATGAAAGTCAGGATGTAGAAGTAGCCGATCCAGGTGGTGGCCCACAGCACCGACTTGCGCGCTTCCTTGGCATTGGGCACCGTGAAGAAACGCATCAGGATGTGGGGCAGGCCGGCGGTGCCGAACATCAGCGCCATGCCGAAGCTGATGGTGCTGATGGGGTCCTTCACGAAGTTGCCCGGGCCCATGATGGACATGCCTATCTTGGCCGCCTCCTCGGCCGGCTTGCCGCCCTTGCCGGCGATGTCGGTCTTGATCCGCACGGCTTCCGCAAACATGGCCTCCGGGCTGAAGCCGAAGTGCAGCAACACCATGAAGGCCATGAAGGACGCACCGCACAGCAGCATCACCGCCTTGATGATCTGCACCCAGGTGGTGGCCGTCATGCCGCCGAAGAGCACATAGACCATCATCAGCGCGCCGACGATGACCACGGCCATCCAGTACTCCAGCCCGAACAGCAGCTTGATGAGCTGGCCCGCACCGACCATCTGCGCAATGAGATAGAACGCCACCACCACCAGCGTGCCGCTGGCGGCGAACATGCGCACCGGCGTCTGGCTGAAGCGGAAGGCGGCCACGTCGGCAAAGGTGAACTTGCCCAGGTTGCGCAGGCGTTCGGCCAGCAGGAAGGTGACCACGGGCCAGCCGACCAGGAAGCCGATGGAATAGATCAGGCCGTCAAAGCCGCTGGCCATCACGGCCGCGGAAATGCCCAGGAAGGACGCGGCGGACATGTAGTCGCCGGCAATCGCCAGGCCGTTCTGGAAACCGGTGATGCCGCCGCCAGCCGTGTAGAAGTCAGCCGTGCTCTTGGTCTTGGCCGCTGCCCACTTGGTGACGAAGAGGGTGAAGACCACGAAGGCCCCGAACATGCCGATGGCTGTCCAGTTGGTGGCCTGCTTTTCGGCCTGGCCCAGGTCGGCGCCGGCAGCGTAGACGCCAACGGCAGCGGCCATCAGCACGGCTGCGATGAGGGAATTGCGCTTGCTCACTTCAGCACCGCCTTGTTGACTTCGTCAGACAGGCGGTCGAACTCGTTGTTCGCACGGCGCACGTAGATCGCGGTGATGATCACCGTGAAGAGGATGACGCCCAGGCCGATGGGCATGCCCAGCGTCATGACACCATCACCCAGGCGCATGGCCATCAGCGGCTTGTCGAAAGCGACGAGCACGATGAAGCCGTAGTAGACCACCAGCATTGCAGCCGTCAGCCACCAGCCGAAGCTGGAGCGGCGCGCCTTCAGCAACTGGTAGGACGGGTGAGCGGCAATGCGCTCAACCAGGTTCTCTTCCATGTCTGTCTCCGGGAGTTTTGGGCTGCATCGCCGACGATCACTCGCATGGCTTTGCTTGAAGCCGACTATCGGGACAGGCACTGACCCTGCTCTGACGCGCAGCCAACGTGGGCTGACGCGCCACTGACCGAGGGCTTACGCGGTGCGCGGACTTTGTCGCACCTGGCGACAGTTCACAGGCGCATGCCGCTGCCAAACAGGCCGATCAGCCCGATGACGATCAGGTAGATGGCCACGATGTAGTTCAGCAGGCGGGGCACCACCAGTATCAGGATGCCCGCCAGCAGCGAGATGATGGGCGTCAGGCCCAGATGCAGGTTCATGGCGGCTTCTCCGTGTGCCGACCTTGCCGGCGCGGGGTGCGCCGGTCTGGTGGCCTGCGTGAGCGTCGCACCGGCCGAGACTCCACGCCAGCGGCCAGGAGGCCGTGACCTTGTAGGCCAACGCCTCAGCCTTTGAAGTATTCCGGCGTGCCCTCGTGCCGGCGCAGGCAGTGCATGGCACAGCCTGCGCCGGCATCGGGTTCCACAAACCCGCGAAGCGGGGGTCTCAACCGTGCCTCACCGCACAGATCGCCAAGCCGGCCGCGAGCACGCTACACGCTCACGTTTCGCACTCGCGCTTCGTGCACAACACCCTGAAAGGCCCACCATGAAACGTCTATCACTTGTCTGCCTGTTGGCACTGAGCCCTTTGGCCGCGTCGGCCAACATCATCCCCACAAACACCGGCATCACCGGCGTTGGCCCTTACCTGTGGACGTACAACCTGCAGTTGTCTGACGACCAGGACGTGCACTCCGGGTTGCCGCCCACGAATCCGACCGTGCCGCATAACAACCTCAACTTTGGGTCGTTTCTGACGATCTACGACTTCGCGGGTTATGTGGCCGGCAGCTGCGGCGGCCCGGCAGGCTGGACCTGCACCGCGCAGATGCAGGGCTTTACCCCCGACGACACCTTGCCCACTGACGACGCGTCCATCATGAATCTGACCTGGGTCTACACCAGCGGCGGCACCATCAATGGGACACCAGGCAACGTGGACTTGGGCAGCTTCTTCGCCAGCTCGATCTACGGCCAGGTGGGCCTGGTCAGCTACACCGCGCGAGGCGTCAAGAACCGGGGTGCCTCGGCCGGCAGCATTGCCGACAACGTGGGCACGGTGGCTGCTCCGCTGGCGCTGATGGTGCCCGAGCCTGGCTCACTGGCTTTGGCAGGTTTGGGCCTGCTGGCAATTGGCGCCCTGCGTCGCGGTGGCCGACAGGCATAGAGCACGGTCAAGTCCCGGCCCGGACGGCACGGCACGGCACGGCGGGTGCCGCAACGGCACCTGTCAGCCGCGCACGATGCCCGGGCGTGGCGCACCCACTTCGTCCCAGGCGGGGCCCTGGAACCAGGCACCGCCTTGCAGGGCGTCGCGCAACATGGGCAGTGCGTCCAGACCCCAGAAGTGGCGGCCTTCGCAGCTGATGGTGGGCACGCCGAACAGGCCTTCGGCGATGGCGGCATCCGTGTTGGCGCGCAACTCGGCTTTCACGTCGTCGGCATTCGGGTCACGCGCCGGTACCAGCATGTCACGCAATGCTGTCAGGCGCGCCGGGTCGTTGGCGTCCGCGCCGCCCAACCACACATGGCGGAAGACCGTCTCCACGACACGCCGGTTGGGCCCGGCAGCCACGATCAGCCGCTGCAGGGCCAGCGGGTTGAACGGATGCTGGGCTGGCGTCTGCAATGCAATCCCGTGCTGATGCGCCAGCCAGCTGACCTGGCGAAAGGTCCACTGGCGCTTGGGTTCGATCTCCGCCGGGCCTTTGTGCGCGTGGTGGTTCAGCAGCGCGGCAAAGAGGATGGGCCGGTACTCGACGCTGTAGCTGCAGCCTTCCAGCGCCTGCGGCAAGCGTTCGAAGGCCAGGTACGCGTAGGGCGACAGCACGTCAAAGTGGAAGACCAGCTGCTTCATCATGTCGCTTCCCTGGGTTCAGGTTGCTGTTGCAGCGCCAGCCACTGCACACGGCGCTGCGGCAGCTGTTGCCACACGGCGCGCTTGTCGTCGTCGTCCAGTTGCGACCACCCTGCGATCTCGTCCAGCGTGCGCAGGCAGCCTTTGCACCAGCCCGTGGGCTCGTCCATCTGGCAGATGTTGATGCAGGGGCTGGGTGCGGGTGTGGTGTTCATGGGGACACTTGCACCACGTCGGCCACCGGCGCGCCAGTGAGCTGCACCAGCTGGTCCGGCGACAGCCTGAACACGCCGTTGGGGTGGCCCGCCGCGGCCCAGATTTCACCGAAGCGGAACAGCTCGCGGTCGATCAGCGTCACGCAAGGTGTGGCGTG
>JANOAM010000250.1:0-4183 GCA_031411215.1 Betaproteobacteria bacterium | reverse complement strand
TCGGGCGGCCTGCTGGGCCCCACCACCACCTGGCAGAACTCCAACCCGGCCGTGCAGCCCAAGGGCCTGGTGTCCGGCAGCTCGCCCAACCAGGCCATGTGGCGCTGGCAGTCCCTGCAGGAATTCCAGTACCCGGTGCTGGAGTACCTGGCGGCCTACAAGAACAAGCCCATGTTCCTGGGCGTGGAGTCCGTGGTGGCCGGCCATGAGCACAGCTCCATGTCCGTCATCACCGGCCAGATGCCGCTGACGCTGGACAACGCGCCCCTGCCAGGCAGCGCCGGCTACACGGCCCTGGGCAATGCCAGCGCGCTGGCGCAGTGGGAATACTGCTTCGACCGCGGCGACAGCGACACCAGCCGCGGCAACACCACGGTCAGCAGCGGCATCGGCAACAACTGGAACTGCTCGGTCACCGGCAGCTTGAACGCAGGCGACGTGAGCTGGAACATCACAGCCCAGAAACTGATCCCGGCCGGCGGCGCCGGCACCGGCAGCAAGGGCCACAACAAGACCGTGGAAGCCGTGAAGTGGATGGTGCAAAACCACCCCAACGGCAGCTACTACATCCCCGCCCACCTGGAACGTGCCGGCCCTTTCAACCCGGACGGCAACAACGGCTTCAACGTCGAACACCTGCGCAACTTCAACAACGCCGGCCCGCGTGTGGCCTTCGGCTTTGAGACGCAGCCGGGCCACGGCGCATCGTCGGACCGCGGTGAATACTCGCCCAACCGCAACACCATTGGCGGTGTGCGCGTGGACTCGGCGGGCGGCACCACCTGGGGCGGCACGGGCGTGTACGGCGCGCAGGTCGGCGGTGTCTGGGACGCGCTGCTGGGTGAAGGCCGCAACTGGTGGTTCTTTGCCAGTTCCGACTGGCACAACCGCGGCAGCTTCGGCCCGGACGACCGCCGCAGCACGCAGGACTTTTTGCCCGGCGAGTACCAGCGCACCTATGCCATGGTGCGCAATGGCGGCGACCCCAAGCTGCGCCCGCAGATGATCGTCGACGGCCTGCGCACCGGCAACGCCTGGTCGGCCAGCGGCCAGCTGATCGACCGCCTGGCCTTCGTCGCCTGCGCGTCCTACGCGGGACCGGGTGCGCGCAGCACGGCCAGCGTGGAGACGCTGGCGCTGAACGCTGCCATCAACAACACCGACACCGACGTCGCCGGCTGCGCCACCATGGGCGAAAAGCTGGTGGTGCGTGCGGGCGCGGAGATTGTGGTGTCCATCGTCGTGCGTGACCCTTCCGGCACCAGCTACGCGCCCTACAGTTTCAACAACCCGTCACTGGCCCAGGTGGGCATTCAACAGCCGCTGAACCAGCCGGTGCTGGACCATGTGGATGTGATCCGCGGCCTGGTCACCGGCTACAAGCAGCCGGGTGCTGCCGACTATGCCGGCGCCTGGCCCAACACCTGGCTGGCCAACCCGGACATGGCGACGGTGCCGGCCGCGGCCAAGAACGCATCGGCGGCGGTGCTGCGCAGCTTCAACGGCGGCAGCTGGACCGCAGTGGCCGGCAATGCGGACTTCAAGAAGATGAGTTTCCGCATCCCGGCGGTGACGGCTTCGCAGTACCTGCGTCTGCGCGGCAGCAACCTGCCGGCGGCCGTGCCCTTTGAGACCGACGCCAATGGCAACCCGCTGGCCGACATCCACACCAACGCCAGCAACACGGCGCTGCTGCGCATTCCCTGCACCGCGGTGGGCAGCAACGTGCCGGCCAATGGCGTGACCTACACCGGCGCCACCATCGACGGCTGCCCCAACCACCTGCCGGTGGTGGCGGGCCAGAAGATGGTGAGCTACGACGTGGCGGCCTGGGCTGACCTCTGGTTCTACAGCAACCCGATCTACGTGGAAGTGGCCGGCTCCACGACGGTGGCCGGTGTGCGCTGATGTCGGTGGTGAGCTCTGAGCCGGGCCTGCAAGCCCGGCACACAGCGCAGGCTGCTTCTTCCAGCCCGGCGGCAGGGTCTGCCCTGCCGGCCTGGCTGAAGGAACCGCTGCTGCACTTCGTGGCCCTGGGGGCGCTGCTGTTTGCGCTGGACCACGCGCTGATCAGCCGCGCCGAAGATCCGCGTGTCATCGTCGTCGGTGCGGAAGTGGACCGCGAAGCGCGCCTGGTCTTCAAGTCTTCACGCGGGCGTGAGCCCACGGCGCAGGAGTTGAAGGCACTGCGCCAAGTCTGGCTGGACAACGAGGTGCTGTACCGCGAAGGCCTGGCCCTGCAGGTGGACCGCGGTGACTCCGCGATCCGCGAACGTGTGATCTTCAAGGCGCTGAGCGTGGTGGACGCCAACGTCAAACCGCCCGCCGCTGACGAGGCGGCGCTGCGCCGCTGGTTCGAAAGCCAGCGCGCACGCTACGACGAGCCGGCGCGCATCGACTTCCAGGAAGCGGTGCTGAGTGGTGAGCGCACAGAGGCCGCAGTGCGCGGCTTCGTCGATCTTCTCAGCAGAGGCGGCGGCGGTGAACTGAACGCGGGGCTGCGGCTCTTCAAGGGCCGGCCGCAGAGCACCCTGGTGCAGAGTTATGGCGTCGAGTTTGCGAATGCGCTGCCGACGCAGACTGTGGGCGAGTGGCGCGCACTGCGTGCATTGGACGGATGGCATGCGATCCGGCTGGACACGGTCATCGCGCCCAAGCCGGCCGACTTTGCGGTGATGCGCGGCATGGTGCAGCAAGACTGGACCGACGCGCAGATGGCTGAACAGCGCACGGCCGCCGTGCGGGCGCTGACACGCAAGTACCGCGTGAAGCAGGACAGCGTGGAGAAGGACAGCGCGGCGCCATGATCACCTTGCTGAAGTTGTTGGCCATGGCGTTGCTGGCATTGGCCGCGTCGCTGGCCAATGCGCACGAGATGAGCATGGCCGAGATGGAGTTGCGTGAGGCCGCGCCCGGCGACTTCATCTGGCAGTGGACTGCGACCAAGGGCTCTGTCGCCGACGACCTGCAGCCGCAGTGGCCCGCCCATTGCCAGGTGCAATCCAACCGCCTGCGCTGCCCCGGCGGCCTGCAGGGCGCGCTGACCATTGAAGGTGTGGGCCAACGCTATTCCGCCGCCATGGTGCGCATCTTCTGGCTGGAAGGCGGCAGCCGCGTCTACACGCTGACGCCGTCGCAGCCCACCGTGCAGCTCTACGGCGCGGCCGACGACCGGCGCGGCATGGGCGAGATCGCGTCCGCCTACACGGTGCTGGGCGTCGAACACATCCTGAGCGGCTTTGACCACCTGGCCTTTGTCATCGGCCTGCTCTTCCTGGTGGGTTTCCGCAAGCAGCTGACGTGGACCATCACCGCCTTCACGGCGGCGCACAGCCTCACGCTGGCACTCAGTGCACTGGGATGGCTGACGCTGCGCCCGCCGCCGGTGGAAGCCACCATCGCACTGTCCATCCTGCTGGTGGCCGGCGAAGCCCTGCACCAGCGGCCGACCTGGTCACGCCGCTGGCCTGCGGCCGTGGCCTTTCTGTTCGGGCTGGTGCACGGCCTGGGTTTTGCGGGCGCGCTGAAGGAAGTCGGGCTGCCCGACAACCACCTGGCGGTCGCCTTGCTAACGTTCAATCTTGGTGTGGAAGCAGGCCAGTTGCTGGTGCTGGCCGCATGCTGGGCGTTGTGGCGCGGCCTGCGAAGCGTGCCGCGCTTTGCGCAGGCCCGTGCGCCTGCGCTCTATGCCATCGGCGGCCTGGCGGCCTATTGGACGATCGCGCGCGTGGCGGCTCTCGCGGGGCTGGGGGCTTGATGGGCTGAGCGCTGCGCGGACCAGTCCAGTATCTCCAGCCGCCCATCACCATGCTCCACCAGCGCGGTAAGACTTTCCACCCAGTCGCCGTCGTTGCAGTACAGCGTGCCGTCGATCAAACGCATCTCCGCATGGTGGATGTGCCCGCAGACAACACCCTGCAGCCCGCGTGAACGTGCTTCGCGTGCGACGGCGGCTTCAAAGTCGTTGACATAGCTCACGGCACGCTTGACCTTGAGCTTGAGGTACTTGGACAGGCTCCAGTACGGCAGCCCCAGACGCGCACGCAGCGAGTTGAAGTGGGCGTTGACACGCAGCACGAACTCGTAGGCCGAGTCGCCCAGGTAGGCCAGCCACTTGGCACACTGGATGACACCGTCGAAGTGGTCGCCGTGGGTCACCCACAGCCTGCGGCCGTCGGCCAGT
>JANOAM010000249.1:0-1639 GCA_031411215.1 Betaproteobacteria bacterium | reverse complement strand
CCTCACCTACCTGGGCCTGGGCATCCAGGACGGCGCCAGCTGGGGCCTGCTCATCAGCGGTGCGTCGCAGGACCTGACCAACAGCATCTGGTGGCCACTGGCCGGCACGGTGACGGCCATGTTCGGGCTGATCTACTCGCTGAGTGTCATTGGCGACGCGCTGCGGGATGCGCTGGACCCGCGCGTCGGTTAGCGTCGCGGCCCCGTCCTTCAACTGCCGCCGAATCCATCATGAACGTACCCAGCTGGATGCCCCTGGTCGAAGACCTCAAGAAGGCCCTGGCAGCCAAGAACCGCGACGCCGCCAATGCTGCGGTGGCAGGGTTGCTGGATGCCCAGGCGCAAATCGGTCCGCAATGGAAGGCTATCTCCGAGCTGATGCGCGTCAGCGGCGAACTCACGCTGGCGCTGCGTGCCATGGACGCTTTTGTGGCCGCGGCCGCGCACTCGCCGCAGGCGCTGTACTCCAAGGCCGTGCTGCTGACGCAATGTGGCCGCATGCGTGAGGCGCATGACTGCGTGTTGCGCCTGCCGTCCGACGTGCCTGACCGTGCAGGCCGCGCCTACGTGCTGGGCAACACGGCCATGACCATGGGCCGTGCGGACGAGGCGCGCGAACAGTTGCAAGAGTCGCTGAAGCACCGCCCGGGCTGGGGCCCCGCCTGGCTGACCATGGCCACCGCGGTGAACCTGGCCAAGGACCCGTTGGGTGAGCGCATGCTGGCCGACGCCTCTGCCGCTGAGAAGCAAGGTCCGGGTGACCACGCCAGGTACTTCTACGCTGTGGGCAAGCTGCACGCCGACCGGCACGAACACGACCTGGCCTTTGCCGCCTTTGCGCGCGGCGCGCAGTTGCTGCGGGGCGAGACGCCCTACAGCCGCGCCGGCAACGAATCCAATGCGCGCAAGGCCATGAGCGGGTTTGACCAAGGCCTGATCGAGGACCTCAACGCCCGCAAGGCGCGCGACACCAGCCGGCCCATCTTCGTCACCGGCTTGCCGCGTTCAGGCACCACCCTGGTTGAACACATCCTGGCCAGCCACAGCCAGGTGGCGGACGGCGCGGAGCTGAACCTGGTCCAGCACGTGGCCGTGCAGGTGGGCGGTGTGTCTGGCGACGCGCTGCACGACTTCATGGCCAAGGGCGGCACGCCCGACGACATGGCGCGCCTGTACCTGCACTTGCTGGCGGAACGTTTCGGGCCTGAAGGCCGCATTGTGGACAAGACGATTGACGTGAGCCGCTGCCTGGGGCTCATCGCGGCGGCATTGCCGGACGCGCCCTTGATCTGGATGCGCCGCGACCCGTTGGACAACGCCTGGTCCTGCTTCCGCACCTTCTTCATCCACGGCGTGGGTTGGAGCTATGACCTGACGGACATCGCCAACCACTTCAGGCTGGAAGACATGCTGGTGTCGTTCTGGCAGCAACGGCTGGGCAGCCGCCTGCTGGTCGTGCCTTACCCCAGCCTGGTGGAAGAGCCGCAAACCTGGACACGGCGCATCCTGGCCCACTGCGGGCTGGAAGAAGAGTCGGCCGTGCACCGGCCGCATGCCACCGAGCGCGTGGTGATGACGGCCAGCGCGATGCAGGTGCGCCAGCCGATCAACCGCGCCGGGCTCAACGTGGCGGCGCCTT
>JANOAM010000248.1:0-10082 GCA_031411215.1 Betaproteobacteria bacterium | reverse complement strand
CCGGCCATCCTGGAAGCGGAAGAAGCTCTCCAGCGTGGTACCCACGGACCAGCCGCCGTCGAGCCCGTACTTGAGGTTCAAGCCAGCGAAGCTGCCGGTCAGCGAATTGCTGTTGAAGCGGTTGTCGGGAATCTGACCGCTCGGCTCGAAGCGGCCGTAGGACAGGTCGGCGACGCCGTACAGCAGGTAGTCGGCTTGGGCCTGAGCAGCGCCAGCGCCCGCCAGCAGCAAGCCTGCCAGCAGGAACGGACGCAGTTTCTTGTTGATCATCGTGGGGTCCTCAAGCTGCCCTGTTCATGAGCGGCACCGCCAGCCAGGCGGCATTCATGGCTGCATGCAGCAGCACGCACCAGCGCACCTGCCGCCAGCGGTTGTAGGTCGCGCCGATCAGCAGCGCAGGAACCACCACCAGGGCGCCCTGCCAACTGCCCTGCACACACACGTGCAAGGCGGCGAATGTCAAGGCGGTCAGCCCGTTGGCGGCCGCCGGTGACCAGCGCCGGGCCAGCAGTGCCTCGTGCAAGCCAGCCCGGAAGGCGGCCTCTTCCAGCACGGGCGCCAGCACCAGCAACAGCAGCACACGAGGCGCACCGGCCTGTTCCAGGGCTGCGGTCACCGCCGCCCAGGCCAGCAACGCCGCGGCCAAAGCTGCGTGCGGCGCAGCGCCCGCACGGGGACCAGCACCGAGTGTGGTGCTGGTCATTGCGCGCGGCGCTTGGCTTGCTGCCGCAGGTGGCGGCGGTAGCCCAGCCCGCCCAAGGCCAGCAGCACCAGCAGCACCAAGGTGGGATCGATGCCCTTGTCGCCACCCTGGCTGACGGAGCAGCCGCCGCTGGACAACTCCGGCGGGGCCTCACCCGCACCGGACAGCGCCACCTGCTGGGTCGTGCCGTTGCTGGCGTCGGAACTCACCGTCAGCTGACCTGTGGCAGCGGCCACGGCGCGCGGTGTGAACACCACCGTCAGCGTGCACTCACTGCCAGCCTGAAGGTTGAAGGGCAGCGCCGGGCAACTCTTGGGCTGCACCGTCCAGCCGTCGCTGGCCAGCAGCCCGGTCACGCGGACCACGCCCGAACCGTTGGCCGACAGCGTCAGCTCGGAAGGCACCGACTGCGTGCCCATGCGCACCGTGCCGAAGGCCAGCGTGCGTACCGACAGCGCCAGGCCCGGGCTCGGGCCGCCCAGGCCTGCACCCGTCAGCGTGAGGTCGGTGGGGAAGCTGCCCGTGCTGGCGACCTGCACGTTGGCAGACTTGGTGCCGGCCGTGGCGGGCGCAAAGCGGATATCGATGCGGCAGGTCTGGCCTTCGAACAGGACATCGCTCAACTGGCAACTGCCTGTCGTGACCGAGAACGCTGCAGCGTCGGCACCCACCGCGTTGAGCACGGTCAGGCGCACACCGCCCGGCCCGTTGTTCTTGAGCGTGGCAGACTGCACGGCCGAAAGCGAGCCCGCCGTGACTTGGCCGAAGTCCAGACGCGACACCAGCGGCTCCCACACCACGCTGGGCACCGTGGTCGCCACGCCGCGGCCATGCAGCGCCGCCATGTGTGGCGAGCCTGCCGCGTTGCTGACGACCCGTACGTTGCCGTTGTAGTCCGTGTTGGCGGTTGTGGGCGTCAACGCGATGTCGATGTCGCAGGCAGCACCCGCCACCAGCGTGGTCGGGCAGGCTGTGGCGCTGGCGTTGCTGAAGCCCGTGCCTTCCACGGTCACGGCGCTGGTCACCAGGTCGGCATTGCCGCTGTTGGTCAGCGTGACACGCCGGCTGGGGTACAGGCCGCCCACGGTCTGCGAGCCGAATTCCAGCGGCAGGCCGGATACAGCGGAGAGTGTGACCACCGGTGCAGGCACTGGCACCCCGGTGCCGGACAGCGATACGGTGGCCGTGCCGTTGCTGGCATCGGACACCACTGCCAGCGAGGCGTTGCGCGAGCCCGGCGCAGTGGGGTTGAAGGTCACCGTCAGGTCGCATTGCGCGGCAGGCGCCAGCGCGCTGGCCGTGGCGCAGGTGCCCGAGCGGGTGAAGTCGCCCGACGCCGTCCCCGACAGCGTGAAAGCACTGAAGTTCAACGCTGCGTCACCGGCGTTCTGCACGGTGATGGTCTGGCTGCCCGGTGTGCCAACCTGCAGGCTGCCGTAGGTCAGCGCCAGACTGCTGAGCGCGATGCGCGGCCGCGGCGTTGGCGTGGCCGTGCCCGTCAGCGTGACGCTGTGCGGGCTGCCTGTGGCGTTGCTGGTGATGGCCAGCGCGGCGTTGCTGGTGCCCGCCGCAGCCGGGTCGTAGCGCAGCACCAGGGTGCAGCTGCTGCTGGGCGTCAGCGTGGTGCTGCCGGTGCAGGTGTTGCTGCCATCCAGGGCAAAGTCGGACGCCTGGGTGCCTGAGATAGCCAAGCTGGTGAGTGACAGATTTGCCGTGCCGGTGTTGGTGATCAGCGTGCTGCCGGTGGTCGGCGAAAGCACCACGGCCGTGAAGCCGAGGCTGCTGCTGGAGATGCTGAAGGCCGGTGCAGGCAAGGCTGCTGTGCCGCTGAGCGCAGTCATCAGCGTCGCCGGGTTGGGGTCGGTGCCGAAGCCGATAGAAGACACGACCAGCGTCGCGCTGCGCAAGCCGCCGGCGCCATTGGCGGGCGTGAAGCGCACGGCCACCGTGCAGGAGCCGCCCGCGGGCACCACATGTGTGGCGCAGGACTCGCTGCCGACCTGGAAGTCGGCCGCGTTGGTGCCGCCAAAGGCCGTGCCGTAGGTGATGGAGTTGGCGCGCGGGTTGTTGATCGTCACCGTGCCCGTGGTGGTGCTGGTCGTGGTCACCAGCGTGCTCGGGAAGGCGGACAGCGGCACACCCGTCAAGGTGGCGTCGGCCAAGGCCACACCCATTCCCGTGAGAGCCACGGTGGCGTTGCCCGCATTGCTGGTGCTGATGTCCAGCGACGCGGTGCGTGCGCCTGCCGCGCCCGGTGCAAAGGTCACCGTCACCGTGCAACTGGCGTTGGCGGCCAGGCTGGTGCTGGCCGTGCAAGTGCCGCCCCGGGTGAAGTCACCGTTGTTCACACCTGTGATGGCCAAGCCGGTCATCTGCAGCGCGGCGGCGCCACTGTTGGTGTTGGCGTTGCGGATGGTGAAGCCGAGCTGCGAGTTGCCGCCCTGCAGCACGCTGCCAAAGGCCAGCTGGCTGGTGCCGCCGATGTCCAGCACCGGCGTCAGCGACGCATTGCCCGTGCCGTTGAGTGTGACCACGGTGGAGCCGCTGTTCACGGTGCTGTCGTTGTGCGCAATGGTCAGCGTGGCATTGCGCGCGAGTTCCGCACCCGGCGTGAAGATGACGGTGATCGTGCACGTGGTGCGCGGTGCGGTCAGCGTGCCCGCCAACGAACTGCCATTGGTGCAGGTCCCACCCAGGGTGTAGTCCGCCGGGTTGGTGCCACCCAGCGTCAGGCTGGTCAGGGTCAGCGCCCCCGTGCCGTTGTTGGTGACTGTGAGCGTCACGGGTGACGCAGCAATGTTGACCACCGAGGCCAGGGTGAGGCTGTTGCTGCTGATGGCAAACGACGGCGCCGTGGTGGCCGGGCCCGAGAGCGCGACCACGATCGGGCTGTTGGTCGGTGCCGGGTCTGTGCCCGACCCCGTCAGCACGATGTTGACGTTGGCATTGCGCGTGCTGTTGGTCAGCGCCGGGATTGGTGTGAAAGAGTAGGTGATCGTGCAGGTACCGCCGCCACCGGCCACGGAGTGTGTCGATGAACAGGACTCGTTGGTGACCGCGAAGTCACCGGGGTTGGTGCCCGTCATGGCGTTCAACGAGTAGGTCACCGCGTTGGCGCGGGGGTTGGTGATCGTGATCGTGCGCGTGCCACCGCTCGTGCCCATCAGCGTGGACGGGAAGGCAGCCGGCGCGGGCGCCGTCGGGTTCTGCAGACCGACGCTGGTGCCGGTGACCCGGGCGGTGATCGGACTGTTGGTGGCGTCACTGGTGAAGGTGACGCTGGCCGCCCGCGCGCTGGTCGCCGCCGGCTGGAGCACGGGCGAGGTCGCGGGGCGGAAGGTCACAAAGACCGTGCAAGTGCCGCCCGCTGCCAGGGTGGTGAATCCCACCGTGCCGCAGGTGCCCCCGTTTCGCGTGAAGTCAGTGGCGGTGTCGCCCACGAAGGCGTTCGAGACAGCGGCCGTGGGTGCATTGATGACAGAGTTGCCGCCGTTGGTCAGCGTGAAGTTCACGCCGCTGCTGGTGGACGCGCTGCCTTGCAAGACCGAGCCAAGGTCCAGCGGCGAAGGCGTCACGCCGATGGTCCGGGTTTCGCCGAAGCCCGTGAGGGACACGGCGGCGGTGTTGCTGGCATTGCTGGGGATCGTGAACAGGCCAGACCGATTGCCTGCGCCGCCGGGTGTGGACACGATGCGCACGTTGCAGAACTGTCCCGGCGCAAGCGTGTGGCCGGCCAGGGTGCACGAACTCGTCGTGCCGGTCGTGACGCTGTAGTCGGATGCGTTCGTGTTCGAGAAGACCGAGGCACTGGTCATGTCCTCGAGCCGGAGATTCACCGATCCCGACGAGTTGGTGATGGTGACGTTGCCCGATGTGGTGGCAACACCTACGGGCGACGATTGCGACAGCGTGGTGGGTGACCGGGTGACGGTGGCCTGCACGGTCGTGCCCGTGACCGGAATGCTCCGGCCGTTGACGGTGACACCGGAGTACGGATCGGTGAAGGAGATGTTGAGGGTGCTGCTCTTGGTGCCCGCCGTGGCGCCCGCGAGCGTTCCCGCGTTGTAGGTCACGGTCACGGTGCAACCGTTGCCGTAGTTGGGCAGCAGTTCGGTGCAGGAGGCCGCCCCGACGCTGAAAGTGCCCGAGCCCGTGCCAGTGGTGGCGCCCATCGACACCGCGCTGATACGCATGCCGTCCTGCTGCGTGAACCCGGCATTCCAGGTGGCGCGGGCCGTCCGGATGGTGTAGGTGACCGAAGAGGTCTGCCCCGGACCAACGCTTCCAAAGCTGGTGGTGGCCGGGCTGATGGGTGAGATCGGCACGCCGCTTGCCTGGGAGCTTTCGACATAACCGTCGAACAGATCGAACACGTACTGCCGGAGATCGGTCCACAACGAGGGCGTGGTCGAGTTGGCGTCGGCCTGGAAGGTGATCATGGCGTGTGGCCCTACCAGAACCGACACGCGAGCTGCGAAGTAGCTCTTCAGCCCATTGAGGGTAGCCGCCTGCGCCCGCAGTCCGTCTGAACTGGCACCTGTATACGACCAGTTCAGACTGCCTGCGGTGTGGGTCTGGGTCACACTCGGGTTGTGACAATTGCCGCACGACCGCGCCGCAAAAAACGCGGGCTGGGCCTGGGCATGCGCGTTGACCGCGCTCATGGCCGCCAGAGCGGCCACGGCCGCTGCGCCGATCCATCGAAGCACGCAACTTGCTCGCTTGCCATTCACCAGACCGTCGAATTCGTATGCCACAGCCGTCCCTCTGCTCGTTCTAGGCGGGCAAGCGGTCCACCGCTGCCTCGCGTACCCTGCTCTTGAAATGCCTGACGTCAAACGCAATCGACCACGCGAAACTCCACGCGTCGATCAAGCGCATCACGTTGGTCATCCGTCCCCAAACCCACCAGTGCTTCTCGAGAGCCAACGCCCGCGGCCGTCAACCGCGTCGCCAGCGCACGGTTGCTCTGCTCCAGCAGCCGCTGCACGGCCTCCGCCCGCTGACGTGACAGCGTCTCGTTGGCGCGCGCATTGCCGGTGCGGCTGGAGTGCCCAACGATGCGGATGCAGGTGTTGGACTTGCCGGCCTGCTCGGCCACGGTGGAAATCCACATCGGGTATTGCTGTCCCAGGTCACCCACTGCATTGAACGCGGTGCGGCCGGGCTGGAACAGCAGCTTCACCGGCAGCCGCTTCAGTTCGATGCCGGAGTCCACGAGCTTGGCGAAAGAGTTCTTGGCCAGGTCGCGCTTGCCCAGCTGCCAGCTGGTGAGGTACAGGCCATTCAGCACCCGCAGGTCACCCGGTTCGGCCACGCGTTGGGCGTCCAGGTACAGCTGGTGGGCCTGCTGCGTCTTGCCGGTACCGTAGGCCATGATGGCCTCGTTGACCACGGCTGAGGCGGGCAGGTGCGCTAGGTAGTCGGGGTCCGCTTGGTCACCGATCTTGGTGTTGATCTGGCAGCTGTTGATGTAGCCCAGCACCGTCTTGTCCTTGTGCCAGGTCGGGCTGTCGGCGTAGAACTTCAGCGGCTCGGGATTGACGCTGCCCACGGTGGCGCGGTCCAGCTGCTTGGCGATGACGCGGCCGTCACGCAGGTCGATCACGGTCAGCCAGACGCGGAAGGCATCCGGCACGGTGTCCACCGCGCGTTCCACGTTCACCGGCGTCAGCGTGCCAATCATCAGCAGGGGCTTCTCTGCCAGCGACTCGCGTGTCAGCGGCTTGACCGTCCAGCCCGCCTGCTTGGCCTTGGCGATGGCTTCAATCTGGTCGCCCATGCGCGCGGTGCTGACCGTCTGGCCGCCGGTGTTGGCGTCGATCAATGGGTCTATGACCAGGGTGCGTTTCTCGGCGCCAAGGCGTTCGCGGGCTTGTGCAAAGAGTTCGGTGCCAGACCGTGCGATGGCTTCTTCAAACGGCACGGGCTCCGGCGCAACGAAGGTGTTCAAGGGCGCTGCAGCTGTGACTGCCGAACGCTGGGCCGGCGCGACCGCAACGGTGCCCGCGGAACCCGGCGCTGGCGCGGCTGCCGCATAAGGATCGGGCTCGGTCGCTGCTGCCGGTGAGGCTGTGGCTGCACGCGCGCTGGCCGCCACCGGCGCGGCGGCCGCGGGCTCGGGAGCCTTGGGCGCGGTGCTGTTGCAGGCGGCCAGTGCAAGAAGCGAAGCCACCAGGGCGGGAAGGGCCAGGCCAGCGCGTTTGCGGCCAGCAGCGGGTGTGCGGTTCATAGCGTTGGACTCACTTTGAAATGAAGAGGCGCAGCGCTGCGTTCAGCGGCGCGTGTACACAGGGTCCGGCGCCGGACTGCTGCACCCCAGGAAGGTCGTCATCAGCGCGCCCAGACTGGGGTCGGCCCGGACCTTCTCCGCGATGCGGTCACGTGTGATCAAGGCGTTGGGCATGGTGCCGTTGATGGCCAGCTCCGCGGTGCCGCCACAAATGTGGTTGCTTGCACGTGCCGGTGACAGCACGATCGAGTCCCAGTCGAAATTGGCGCCCATCGCTGCGTGGCAGGTTCTGCAGGACTGGCCAATCACTTCCCGGTACAGGCGGGCCGCACCCGGCTGCCGGACGTCGGCAGCCTGCCAGGCCGGCGGAACGTAGGCGTTGTTTTGCAAATGGGTGCCGTTCGGGTACCAGCCTACGAAGGTGCGGTTGATGGGCGCCGTTCCCGAAGGCTCCGTGGCAGCCACCAGGGCGTTCAGGCCGTAGATGGCATCACTCTGTGCCGCTTCACTTTGACCAGGGCCAGAGCCGAAGAAATAGTTGGCTGTGTCGAACCCCAGGAAGCCCGATCCCAGGTAGGCGCTGGGGTTGCCACGCTCAGGGAATCGGCCGTTGTATTGCGAGCCGCCATGACATGCCACGCACGCGCCGGGCAGGTACTTTTCGCCGCGGCCGTCCAGGTTGACTGAGGGCAGCAGGCGGCCGTCCGGTCCGAAGCTGAGGAACTTTGTGTAGGGCCGGCCTGCATTGACGCCCGTGGTCACCGACCATTCCATGGCCACACAAGCCACCAGCTTCTCGCCGGCCACCGCCGTGTCCACCGTGCTGTTGACTTCAAGTTGCGTGTTGCCGTCCGGGCCCGGGTTGTTGCAGACGAAGAAGGAGATGTCGTTGGCCCCCGTCTGCGTGGCCGTCATGCGGCGCACCAGGTTCAAGTCCATCTTGTTGATGTACAGCGCAGAGACTTCCGTGTTGCCGGCCTTGTACGGCGAGAACTTGCGTGCGCGCTTCCAGTCGTCAAAGGTGATCGGGTCGATCATGCGGCCGTCTGGCGCGCAGTCACGGGTGGCGCCCAGCGCCCGGTAGTACAGGCAGTTCGACAGCGCCGTGTCCCGGCCCTTGAACGTGAGGAAGTGGTCGGCACCGGGCGAGGTGTTGGACGACGCGTCCGCCAATGGCACCACCATCTTGCCGCGCACATTGCCTTCGGGCCCGTTGGCCACCATCTTCACGATCTGCGGGCGGCTGTTCGGGATGGCGTGCGACAACTCCACCGGCGTGGTAGCGACATAGCCGGCTGCGCCCGCGGCGGGCACGTCCAGCGTGCGGCTGTAGCCCTCGCAGGTCAGCTTGAGCTTGAGCGAGGCGCGTACTGGAACCGCAGCGTCCAGTGCGTAGTCGCCGAAGCGGTTGACGCGCACCGGGCGACTGAGCGAAGTGCCGTCTGCGGCCAGCAACTCCGCCGTCGCTGCGGTGCGGATGTTGAAGAAGTCGTTCTGCAGACCACAGACGCTGCCGTCCGTCAGGGCCACATGGCCGAAGAGGCGCAGGTTGCGGGCGTCTGACAGCACCGGTGTCGCCGCGACGGTGGTGCCCGCGGTGCCCACGGTGAAGGAGGTGCAGGTGGTCAGCGGTGCATCTTCAGAGGTGGCGCAACGCACGTCGTAGAGCGCGCCCGTGGGCAGCTTGGGAAGGCTGACCTCGCCGCTGTGGTCGGTGGCGCCGCTGAAGACGACTTCGCCACTGCCCTGACGCACCACCTGCACTTGCGTGTCGGGCAGGTAGACCCGGCGCAGGGCGGCTGTGCCGCCCGCAGTCGCTGCCGCGAACATGTGGCTCGACGGGGAAGAGAACCGCATGCGCAGGAGCGCACCATCAAAGTCGGTCACCGGCGGCGCCGTCAAAGTCAGCGGGGCGGCGGTCGGCACCGTGGTGTTCAGCGCGTCGGTGGACACGGCGTATTGCTGTTCGACGTAGCCGCCCTTGCCGTCGGAGACCGTGACGTAGGCGAAGTGCAGACCCGGACCGTCGGGAAGGGTCCAGACCGTGGTGGGGCTGTCGACGTTATCGATGGTGCCCGCATTGACCCGCCAGCTGTAGTGCAGCGTGTCGCCGTTGGTGTCGGACGCTTCCACGCGCAGCGTGGTCTTGTTGACCCCGCTGTCGCGCTCGTTGCCTGTGCCGCCGCCATTGCAAGAGGCCAAGGCCAGGGCGGCGAGGAGCAGGCTCCCCATCTGAGCGCGGCGCGAAAAACCGGAAGCCGCGGCGAACTTGCGTGCCATGCGAGTACTGCTCCTGTACCGGCCGGGCAGTCAAGGCGCCCGTGCCACTCACCACACCCGCCGCAGCGCTGGATGAGCGCGGCCTGACGGCATGCAGGGTCTTCACGCCATATTAGGTCAAGTAAGTGATTGCGACGACCTCAAAACAGGCGATGGACAACGGCCAGCCACAGGGAATCCCCGCATCGCCGCTACTGAAGAAGGGCCACCGGGAAGTCTGGCACGCCCCCTGGCGCCTGGGTCACCGGGCTCTGTTCGCCCTTGGTGAGGTCCTTGACGCGCTCGCTCACGTACAGGTCCAGCATCTTGTGGGTGATGCGGCCGGTCTTCATGTAGTCGGCACTGCCCGCCACGCCTTCCAGCAAGGCCTTGGTGAAGGCTCCATTGCCCCAGGCCGCCGATTCCAGGCTGAACTGGCGGCCGGTGCTGCTGCTGAAGACCACGACGCCGTTCTCGGCGCTGGACAGTTCATTGACCACCCCCGCCACGTCATTTCGCACGGCACGGCGGGCCGGGCCCAGCACATTGCCGGAGTGGCAGGTGTCGAGGAAGAAGATCGCCTTGCCCGGCAGGTTGGCCAGCGTCTTCTTGAACTCGTCCATGGGCACCACGGTGCGGCGCATGCGGTCCGGGTCGGCGTCCACCGGCAGGTAGGCATAGCCCAGCGTCGGGTCATTCATGCCGTGGCCGGAGATGAAGACCATGCCGATGTCGTGCTGCGTCACCTGGCGCTGCATCCATTCCAGCGCGTCGATCACGGCTTCGGCCGTGGCCTTCTCGTCGGTGAGCAGACGCACTTCCACCGAACGGTAGAGCTTGCCAGCCTGCTTCTGCATGGCGTTGGCGAAGTCGCGTGCGTCCTTCACC
>JANOAM010000247.1:0-9040 GCA_031411215.1 Betaproteobacteria bacterium | reverse complement strand
CACTTCGGACAAGGTGCGTTCCGATGGCAGCGCCTCGTGCGCGCGGAAGCGGCCTTCGTGTATGCCCTGTGCGATGCACTGCGCCAGCTGCACGTACAGCGGGGACGATGCCTGCGGGTCGGGCTTGAAGCTGAAGGGCAGTGTCGTCATGTGTGCGCCGACACGGGCTGGGCTTGACCAGGACCCACAGCCAAACCCCAGGCTTGACGCAAGCGCAGCAGGGCGCCGTCTACCGCGTCACCCAGTGCAGGCTGGCACTGCGCGCGCAATGCAGCGGGCAGCCGCGCCTGCAGCCGTGCACCAATGCTGCCGTAGACCACCAGCGGCAGCCTGCCGCCAGGTGGCTGCAAGGCGTCGGCCAGGCGGGCCAGTTCTTCGGCGGCCGCCTGCAGCAGGGCTTCGGCTTGCGGGTCCTGGGCGGCCAGGTCGAACAGCAGCGGCGCCAGGCCCGCATAGGCGGACTGGCCGGAGCTGAGGCTCCAGTCCAGCAGGGCCGAAGGCGTCTGCCCGCACTGCGCCCACACCGCGCGCGCCAGCGGGCCGGGCTGCACCCGGCCGTCGTATGCGGCCTGCGCGTGCTGCACGGCGTGCACACCCAGCCAGGCGCCGCTGCCTTCGTCGCCTATGGGGAAGCCCCAGCCGCCGATGAGGCGCAGCTGCCCGTCCGGCCAGCGCGCCGTGCCCACGCTTCCGGTGCCGGCGGCCACCACACGCCCCGGCGCGCCAGCAAAAGCACCGCGCAGCGCGCCGAAGGCGTCGTTTTCCAACAAGCACGTGGCGTAGCCGGGGTTGGCGGCCAGGAAGGATTCGCGGTTGGAGCTGCGCTCCGCGCCGGCCAGTGCCAGCGCCAGGCCACATTGCGCCAGCGGCGGCAGGTCCAGGCCCGCATCGGCAAAGGCGCCGGCCACCGCCTGCTGCACATGGCGCCAGGCCTGGTCTATGCCCTGGCTGAGGCCGGACGGCCCGGCCGTGCCAGCACCCAGGGTGTGGCCCGCGCGGTCCTGCACACGGGCGCGCGTGCCGGTGCCGCCGCCGTCGACGCCGATCAGGAAAGGGGCTGCTGAGGCGGCCTGCGCGGGCTCGCTGCGCAGGCTGCGGAAGGTGTGGGAGGTCGCGTCCATGGCCAGAACCGGATGGCTAGATTGGTATCATACCAGTGCAATACCATACCATACCATGCCTGGCAGCCGGATGAAACCAGTGTCAGCCCGGTTCGGGCTCTCCACCGGGTCGCCAGCTTCAGCAAAACCTCAGTCGGCGGGCCAAGCCAACTGCCTTGGCCAGGTCAGCGGTACCAGTGGCGCGTCGGCGGTTTCCACACCACGCCACCAGGGCGTCACGCTGTCCACTTGATTGGGTTCGACCGGCTGGCCCAGCTGCGGCATCAACAGGTGCACACCCTGCTGCGGCGCCAGCTTCAACAGCGTTTCGGCGGGTTCGTCCCACGCATGCATGGCCAGGCTGAAGGTGCCCCAATGCACCGGCAGGAAGGCGCCGCCGCCCAGGTGCTGCAGGGCCTTCAGCGCGTTGTCCGGGCCCAGGTGGATGTCGCCCCAGGCGGCATTCCAGGCACCCACTTCCAGCAGCACCAGGTCGAACGGCCCCAGCCGGTCGCGGATCTCCTGGTACTGCGCGGTCAGGCCCGTGTCGCCGCTGAAGAACACGCGGTGCTTGGGGCCGCGGATCACCAGGGACGACCACAACGTCGCGTTGCGGTCCTTCAAGCCCCGGCCGCTGAAGTGCTGCGACGGCGCTGCCGTCACTTCCACGTCACTGCCCGGCGAACGGCCCACAACCCGCGCGCTTTCCCACCAGTCCAGTTCGGTGATGCGTTCCGGCGGCACGCCCCAGGCCTGCAGGTGCGCGCCCACCCCCAGGCTGGTGATGAAGGGCACCTTCGTGGCGGCCAGGGTGCGGATAGTGGGGTAGCAGAGGTGGTCGTAGTGGTCGTGGCTGATCAGCACCGCGTCCACTTCAGGCATCTGCTTCAGCGTCACCGGCACAGGCTGGAAGCGCTTGGGCCCGGCCAGCTGCGAAGGCGACGCGCGCTGGCCCCAGACCGGGTCGGTCAGCAGGCGCACACCGTCGATTTCCACCAGCACCGTGCTGTGGCCCAGCCAGGTGGCGCGCAGACCGGTGTCCACTGCCTTGCGCCAGGTGTCGCGGGGGTCCAGCGCGGGCAGCGGCGCGCCGGGCACACGGCGTGTGCCGCCGCACAGGAAGTCGGTCAACGACGGCATCTTGGCCGCCGGGTCGCGCAGGCCCGGCGCGATGGGGAAGACGTTGCGGAAAGTCCCGCCCCGGTCCCCGTTCAGCCACTGCGGGCTGGCCCGCATGCGTTCCAGGCGCTCACCTTCGGCGCGGGCTCCAAGCGACTTCATCTGCACCCCTTCATCGCAACGCGGCCACGATGCGCCGGAAGAGGCGCATCTCCTGCCCGCCTATGCTGCCGCTGTTGTACAGGCCCGCGGTCATCACCACCGCCAGGTCCAGGTCCGGCACGATGAACAGGCGCTGCCCACCGTTGCCAAAGCCTGCCGTCCAGGTCAGCGTGCGGCCCGCGGATTCCACCGGTCCGGACCACCATTGGTGGCCGTAACTGAGCGGCCCGTTGCCGACCTTGATGACCGGCTGCAAACACGCTGCCACCCAGGCCGCCGGCACCAGCTGCCGGCCCTGCCACAGGCCACCACCCAGCATCAGCTGGCCCAGGCCCAGCAAGGCGCGGGGTGTGATGCGCAGGCCGGCATACGGCAGCGGCTGGCGGTGCTGGCCGCTGCGCCACTCCCAGTCGGTGATGCCCATGGGGCCCAGCAGGTCCGCGCCCGCCAGGTCCAGCAGCTTGCGGCCGGTGCGCCGCTGCAGCAGTTCCGCCAGCAGCACGGTGCAGCCGCCGTTGTAGTTCCACTCCGCGCCCGGCGCGGCGGCCATGGGGCGGTCCAGGATGTAGCGCGCTGGGCTGCCGTCAAAGTACAGACGCGTTTCGTCGTTGGCGGACGTGCCGTAGGTGGTGGCGCCTTCGGCCCAGGCCAGGCCGCTGCTCATGTGCAGCAGGTGCGACACGCGGATGGCCGCCTGCGGGCCGGTGCGCAGGTCGGCCAGCTCCGGGAAGTGGTCCAGCACCGGGCTGGCTGTGTCGATCTGGCCACGCCCCACGGCCTGGCCGATCAGCAGCCCCAGCACGCTCTTGCTGATGCTGCGCAGGTCGTGCAGCACGTCCGGCCCGAAGCGCACTTCGCGTTCGAACCAGTCGCCGACGGGCCTGTCGAGCGAGGTGCGGTAGTGCTCCGTCAAGACCTGGCCGCGCTGCCAGACCAGCAGGCTGTGCAGGTCGCTGTCGGCCGCGGCCTTCTCCAATTCGCCGGGGTTCAGCGCAGCCTGCAGAGGCGTGCAGGCCAGGCTGCACAGCGCCGGCAGGGCAGCCAGCGCGGCGCGGCGGCCCCGGATCCGGTTCATGCCACCGCGGCCGCCCAGCGCCGCACCACGTCGCTCAGCACGTCCAGCGGCACGGAGCCCGTCTTCAGCACCACGTCGTGGAAGTCCTTGATGGCAAAACGAGGGCCCATCTGCTTCTGCACCTCGTCGCGCAGCGCCAGCATGTGCAGCATGCCGATCATGTAGGCGCAGGCCTGGCCCGGGTTGGAGACATAACGCTCCACTTCATGTGCTGGCAAGCCGTAGGCAATGGCCTGTTCGCGTGTCCAGCGCTTGGCGTGCAGGCCGGTGTCGACCACCAGGCGGCGGGCACGGAAGAGCTGGCCGTCCAGCCCGCCCAGCAACGCGTGCGCGTCACCGTCGTACCAGCCGTTGTCCAGCGCCAGGCGCTCCGCGTACAGGCCCCAGCCTTCGCTGTGTGCACTGCCGCCGCCGAAGACACGGCGCTGGCGCCACAGCGGCAGGTCACGCTGCTCCTGTTGCAACGCCAGCTGGAAGTGGTGGCCCGGCACGGCCTCGTGCACGGCCAGGCTGCGGATGCGCAGCATGTCGTAGTCCGGCCCCGGCAGCGGGGCCCAGAAGATGCCCGGGCGGCTGCCGTCCGGTGTCGGGGTCGTGTAGTAGGCGCTGGCCGTGCGTTCGGTCAGCGCCGGCACACGCCGCACTTCCACCGGCGCGGTGGGCTGCAGGTTGAACAGGGTCTGGGCGCGGCGTTCGGCGTCGCGCACCGCGGCGGTGTAGCGAGCCAGGATCATGGGCCGCGGGTCCGGGTCGGCGGGTGGCTGCACTTCCTTGCGCAGCGCGACCATGCGCTCCTGGACGCTGCCTTCGCGGCGGCCCATGCCGACCAGCACCCGGTCCATCTCGCCTTCGATGCGCGCCACCTCGCGCAGGCCCACGGCGTGGATCTCGTCGGCCGTCATGGCCGTGGTGGTAAAGGTAGCCAGCGCCTGCGCGTAGGCCGCGGCGCCATCGGGCAGACGCCACAGGCCGGCGTCGGCGGTGGTGCGCGGGTGGACCTCGTCCATCCACTTCAGCACCCGCAGGTAGGCAGGGCGCACGTCGTCGCTGACCAGCGCCACGCTGCGGTCTATGGCCTTCTGCCGGTCTTCGGGCGTCAGGCCCGCCATGGTCTCCGTCTTGCGCTGCAGGGTGGTGACGAACTCGTTCTGCACCACGGCCGGTGCCAGGAAGGCCTTCACCTGGTCACGCGAACGTTCCAGGATGAAGCGCGGCGGCAGGAAACCACGCGCCGTGGCTTCGCGCTCACGGTCCAGCGCTTCACCTACGCGCGTGCCCACCTGGGACAGGCGCGACAGGTACGCGTCCACATCCGCTGGCTTGCGCAGTGCCTGCGTTTGCGTCAGCAGGTTGACGTAGCGCAGATGCGCGCCCCACTGCTGGCTGAAGGCATAACCGTGGTCTTCGAAGCGTGCGCCGGCCAGCGTGCGTTCCAGCGACCAGCGCAGCGTGGCCGCACCGGCGCGTTGCGAGGTGCTGAAGCCGGCTTCGTCAAAACGCGACAGTTCGGTCAGGCCGCGCCGTGCCAGTGAGTTGCGCCTTTCGCGCTGGGCGGGGGTGTTGGGCGTCAGCTCACGTTCAAACGCCGCCTGTTCGGCACCGCTGAAGAACTGCGAGAAGGTGGCGCCTTCAGCCGACAGGCGCACCCAGTCGGCCGCGAATGCATCGCACCAGGCGTCGAAGGATTCGGCGGCCGGCGCGCTGCGCCAGGCCAGGGAAGAGACGACAGCGGCGGCAGCGGCCTGGCGTCGGTTGAACAGCAGCGTCATGCGGACAGCGCTTTTGCAGCGTCGTGGATGGCCGCACGTATGCGCGGGTAGGTGCCGCAGCGGCACAGGTTGCCGGCCATGGCGGCGTCGATGTCGGCGTCCGTGGGCTTGCGGTTCTTCGCCAGCAGCGCCACGGCCGACATGATCTGCCCGCTCTGGCAGTAGCCGCATTGCACGACATCCAGCTTCAACCACGCGGCGCGCACGGCCTGCGCTTCAGGCCCGCTGATGCCTTCGATGGTGGTGACAGCCTTGCCCGCGGCCGCGGACAGCGGTGTGACGCAGCCGCGCACCGGCTGGCCGTCCACATGCACGGTGCAGGCGCCGCACAACGCCATGCCGCAGCCGAACTTGGTGCCGGTGAGTTTCAACTCGCCGCGCAGCAGCCACAAGAGCGGCGTGTCGGCTTCGGCTTGGACTTCGGTGGCTTTGCCGTTGATGGTGAGAGCAGTCATGTCAGTTCAGTCGCTTCACAGCTTTTTCGTCGCTCGACGGCCTGCGGCCTGGTGCGGACCTTCGTTCGGAGTGTCGTTGCGGGCCAAGGTCGCCGGGTACCGGGCTCCGCTCATGTCCTCCGGCCCGCCTTGCTGCGCAAGCCGGCCCTCCCCCTTTACTTCGCTGCGCCCGGTACCCAGCGTCCTCGGCCAGCCACCACCGTGGCGTGCGGATGGGTGGCGCGCCATCAGCGCTGCCTGAGCGGGCGATTGGGGTGGTCTGTGGAGCGAAGTAAAGGAGGAGCCCCAGCTTGCGCAGCAAGTTGGGGCGGGGGACATGAGCGCAACAGGCCACCCCAAGCGCTCGCGACCGCCACAGCAGGAACGACCGCAAAGGCCCGCAAGCTGCCGCGCGCTCAGGGGCTGCGAACGAGGTGAGCATGGGGTTCAGTCCAGTCCCTCAAGCCAGCTTCAGCGGCAGCGTGCGCAGCCGCTGTCCGGTCAGCGCAAACAGCGCCGATGCCAGCGCCGGCGCCACGGGCGGTGTGCCTGGTTCGCCCATGCCTTCGGGGTGCTCGGCGCTCGCAACGATGTGCGTTTCGATGGCCGGACAGGCGTCCAAACGCAGCGCCGGGTAGTCGTGGAAGTTGCTCTGCGCGACGCGGCCCTTGGTGATCGTCACGTCGCCGTACAACGCAGCACTGAGGCCATAGACCACGCCGCCTTCGATCTGCTGCGCGATGTGGTTGGGGTTGACCGGCGTGCCGCAGTCCACCGCCGCCACCACGCGGTGCACGCGGATGCTCTTGTCCGCCGCCACCGACACTTCCAGCACCTGCGCGACGATGGTGCCGAAGCTCTGGTGCAACGCCACGCCACGCGCCTTCTTCGCGCCGTCGGCGGCCGGTTCCAACGGCTGACCCCAGCCAGCCTTGTCCGCGGCCAGCTTCAGCACCGCGGCATGGCGCGGGTGGTTCTTGAGCAAACTCAGGCGGAAGGCCACCGCGTCCTGGCCCGCGGCCAGGGCGCACTCATCTACAAAACTTTCCTTGAAGAAGGCCTGGTGCGAATGGCCCACGCTGCGCCACAAACCCACGGGCACCGGGTGCTCGACGATGGTGTGGGCGATGCGCGCGGCAGGCCACTCATAGGCCTGGTCGTAGGCGCCTTCCAGCGCCGTCTTGTCCAGCGGCGCCGGCGGCAGGCCAAAGAGGCGCTGCAGCATCTGCGGCACGATGGCCTGGCCCGCTGACACGGCGCGCAGGCCCGTGAGCCGACCCTGCGCGTCCAGCGCCGCTTCCCAGCGCGCCACACAGGCAGGCCGGTAGAAGTCGTGCTGCGTGTCTTCGGCGCGGCTCCAGAAGGTCTGCACGGGGGCGCCACCGGCGTGTTTGGCGATCTCCGCGGCCTGGCCAACAAAGTCCACGTCCAGCCGGCGGCCGAAACCACCGCCCAGGAACTGCACGTGGATGTCCACCGACTCACTGGGCAGGCCCAGCGCCAGCGCGGCCGCGCGGCGGGCCAGGCCCGGCACCTGCGTCGGCGCCCACACGCTGGCTTTGCCTTCCCCCACCTGCACCGTGCAGTTGATGGGCTCCATGGGCGTGTGCGCCAGCCAGGGCGCGCGGTACTCGGCGCTCACGGTGCGGGCGGCGGCATGGAAGGCCTCGTCCGCGTTGCCCGTGCTGAAGTAGGCCAAGCCCTCTTCGTAGTCCAGCGTCCGCGACATGCGGTCCAGCGCGGTGGCGCTGTCGAACTGCGCGGCGGGCACGGCTTCGTCCCAGGTCACCGCCACCTCGCCGATGGCCTTCAGCGCGTGCCAGGGTGTGTCGGCAATCACCGCGACGCCAGGCGTGCCGCCGTGGTGGCCCGCCACCGCCACCACCTTCTTCACGCCGGGCATCTTGAGCGCCGCGGCCGCATCAAACGACGTCACCAGGCCGCCCAGCGTGGGGCACATCTTCACCGTGGCGTAGAGCATGCCCGGCAGCAGCACGTCCAGGCCAAAACCGGCGCGGCCTTCGCCCTTGGCCGCCGCCTCGATGCGCGGCATGGGCTTGCCGATGAAGGTGAACTGCGCCGGCGTCTTCAGCACCACGCTCTTGGGCAAGGGCTGCTGCGCGGCGGCAGCGGCCAACGCGCCAAAAGCCGCTGTCTTGCCGGAAGCATGGCTCACCACCCCGGCCTTCACGCTGCACGCTTCAGCCTTCACACCCCACTGCGCGGCGGCGGCCGACCCCAGCATGGCGCGCGCCGACGCGCCGGCCTCGCGCATGGGCAACCACAGGTCCTTGATGCTCGACGAGCCGCCGGTCATCTGCAGGCCAAACTCGCGCATGGACTTGGCCGTCATCCAGCCCGTCAGCTGCTTGATGAGGCTGTCGCTGTCCGGGTGGAAGGGCAGGCCGTCGATGACGCTGGCCTGGTTGTTGTAGATGGCGTCCAGCGGCGGGTGTTCAACACGCACCGTGGTCCAGTCGGCGTCCAGTTCATCGGCCAGCACCATGGCCAGCGCGGTGTGCACACCCTGGCCCATTTCGGACTTGGGCACCTGGATCAGAACGCTGCCATCGGCCGCAATCTTCAGCCAGCCGTTCAGCGCCGACTGGCCCGCCGTGATGGGCAAAGGCTGGCCGCCGCTCAAGCGCTGGCGCGGCGGCATGACGCCCCAACCGACGACAAGCGCACCGGCCGCAGCGGCGGTACCCAGGAAAAAGTGACGGCGCTTCATGACGGCAGTGTGGCAAAACCGGGTTGGCAGGTCGGAGCGGGAGGATAAGCCGGGCGCAGCAGGAAAGCCCGCAAGCCATTAACCTTCATGCCCGCACAAGAATGACGAGAGACGATCCATGACCCTGGCCGACAAGCTGCGCCAAGTTTCCGCTGCGCAATGGCAAGGCATACGCCGTGGCATCGAAAAAGAAAGCCTGCGCTCGCTGCCCAGCAGCAGCCTGGCGCGCACGCCCCACCCTGCGGCGCTGGGTTCGGCGCTGACCCACCCCAGCATCACCACCGACTACAGCGAAAGCCAGCTGGAGCTGATCACCGGCGTGCACGCGGGTGTGGACGACTGCCTGGCCGAACTTAGCGAAGTCCACCAATACGTCTACCGCACGCTGGCCAGCCAGGGCGACGAGATGCTGTGGGTGGGCAGCATGCCCTGCGGCCTGCCGCCGGACGAGAACATCCCCATCGGCAGCTATGGCAGCAGCAACATTGCACGCGCCAAATCTGTCTACCGCATGGGCCTGGGCCACCGCTATGGCCGGCGCATGCAGACCATCAGCGGCATCCACTACAACTGGTCGCTGCCGGGGCTTTCCAATGAACAGCACTTCGCGCTGATCCGCAACTTCCGCCGCCAGTCCTTCCTGCTGCTGG
>JANOAM010000246.1:0-1572 GCA_031411215.1 Betaproteobacteria bacterium | reverse complement strand
TCGCCGTACAGCTTGCGCGTGCCGGGGTGCTTGGCGATCACTTTGTACATCAGCGGCTGGGTCAGCGACGGCGTGTCCTGCTCGTTGTGGCCCAGCTTGCGGAAGCAGATGATGTCGACCACCACGTCCTTGTTGAACTGCCGGCGGTAGTCCATGGCCAGGCGCGTGCACAGCACCACGGCTTCGGGGTCGTCGCCGTTGACGTGCAGCACGGGCGCTTCGATCATCTTCACGACGTCGCTGCAGTACAGCGTGGATCGTGAATCGCGCGGGTCGCTGGTGGTGAAGCCGATCTGGTTGTTGACCACCAGGTGCACCGTGCCGCCCGTGTAGTAGCCGCGGGTTTGCGCCAGCGCCAGCGTTTCCATCACCACGCCCTGGCCGGCAAAGGCCGCGTCGCCGTGCACCAGCACCGGCAGCACTTGCGCGCCGGTCTTGTCGCCGCGGCGGTCCATGCGCGCCTTGACGCTGCCTTCGACCACCGGGTTGACGATCTCCAGGTGGCTGGGGTTGAAGGCCAGGCTCAGGTGGACAGGGCCGCCAGGCGTCGTGATGTCGGAACTGAAGCCCTGGTGGTACTTCACGTCACCGGCCGGCAGCACTTCAGCCGCTGTGTGGTCAAACTCGGCGAACAGGTCGGCCGGCATCTTGCCCAGCGTGTTGACCAGCACATTCAAACGGCCGCGGTGGGCCATGCCGATGACGATTTCCTGCACGCCGTTGGTGCCGGCACGCTGCACGACTTCGTCCATGCTGGCGATGAAGCTTTCACTGCCTTCCAGGCTGAAGCGCTTCTGGCCCACGTACTTGGTGTGCAGGTAGCGTTCCAGGCCTTCGGACGCGGTCAGGCGGTCCAGGATGTGCTTCTTCTCGTCTGCCGTGAAGTTGGGCTTGCTGCGGATGGATTCCAGCCGCTCCTGCCACCAACGCTTTTCCGTCGGGTCCGTGCAGTGCATGAACTCGGTGCCGATGGTGCCGCAGTAGGTTTCGCGCAGGGCCTGCAGGATGTCCCGCAGCGTCATGTTCTCGGCCTTGCCAAAGTAGGTGTTGGCGGCCGAGAAGGTGATGTCCATGTCCGACTCGGTCAAGTCGTAGAACGTGGGCTCGAGTTCCGGGATCTTGGGGCGTTCGGTGCGCTTGAGCGGGTCCAGGTCGGCCCAGCGGCTGCCCAGAAAGCGGTAGGCGGCGATCAGGCTCTGCACGTGCACCTGCTTGCGTGCCACGGCCAGATCGGCTTCACTGGCCTTCAGAGCGAAGGCGTTGGCCTTGGCGCGCTGGGCGAAGCTTTCGATGACGGGCGCGTGGGCGACGTCGCGGCTTTCGCTGCCGTCGGTGGCGGGCACGTGCTGGAGGTTGTCGAAGTAGGTGCGCCAGTTGTCGGGCACGCTGCCGGGGTTGTCGAGGTAGGCCTCATACAACTCTTCGACGTAAGGGGCGTTGCCCCCGAACAGGTACGAGTTGGACCTGTATTGCTGCATCATCTTTCGCTCACCTTTTGCACCGGTCTGCGGCGCTCTGATGGGTTCAACAACCTTCCGCGTCCCGGCTTCACCGGTTTGCGGACTAGCGACC
>JANOAM010000245.1:0-10035 GCA_031411215.1 Betaproteobacteria bacterium | reverse complement strand
TGTCACGGCCCACGTGGTACGCGCCGGCAAGTACAAGAACTTCGCCGAAGGCTATTCCGCCACCGGCCCCAGCGCGGAAACGCTGGAAGCCGAAGGCCTGCTCTACGGCACGCTGTGGACGGGCTTCACGGCGCGGCTGGAAAAGCTGCGCAAGCTGCCGGCCGGCAGTGTGATGGCCGCCGTCGATTCGCTGCCGCAGAGCCTCATCGAAGCCAAGGGTGACCCAGCGCAATGGGCGCTGCAGCGCAAGTGGGTGGACGCGCTGAAGACCCGCGACGAAATGCGCGAGGCGATGATCGCCAAGGGTGAGAAGGACGAGGTCAACAAGAGCTTCCGGCAGGTGAGTTTTGGCGACTACCTGTCGCGCATCAAACCCCGCACCGACGGCGACGCCATCGGCATCATCGTGGCCCAGGGCGGCATCAGCGACGGGCGTGCGGGGCCGGGCGCCATCGGCGGCCTGTCCACGGCTGAACTGGTGCGCAAGGCGCGTGAGGACGACAAGATCAAGGCCGTGGTGCTGCGTGTCGATTCGCCCGGCGGCAGCGCCTTCGGGTCGGAGCTGGTGCGGCGCGAACTGGAGCTCACACGCAAGGCCGGCAAGCCGGTGGTGGTGAGCATGGCCAACGTGGCGGCCAGCGGCGGCTACTGGATCAGCATGGCGGCTGATGAAGTGATTGCCGACGAAGGCACCATCACCGGCAGCATCGGCGTCATTGCCGTGCTGCCCACGGCCGAAGGTGCGATGGACAAGCTGGGCCTGCGCTCCGCCGGCCCCACCACCACCTGGCTGGCCGGCCAGGGCAACCCGCAGCGCCCGCTGGACCCGCGCTTTGAACAGCTGGTGCAGAGCATCATCAACGGCGGCTACCGCCAGTTCACCACCCTGGTGGCCACGGCGCGCAAGAGCACACCGGAAAAGATCCACGAACTGGCCCAGGGCCGCGTCTGGAGCGGCCCGGACGCACAGACCCGCGGCCTGGTGGACCGCCTGGGCAGCTACGGCGACGCGCTGGCGTCCGCCGCCAAGCTGGCCAAGATGGACGTCACGAAAGCCCAGCCGCGTGTGGTTTACCTGGAAGCCGACACCGGGCGCCTGCAGCAGTGGCTGGAACGTTTTGGCCTGGCGGAGACAGCGGCGGACGCGGCTGCGGACCTCATGCCGCAGGCCTGGCAGCGGGGCCTGCAGGCCGCGCTGCTGAGCACGGGCTTGCTGCCGCCGGTGGCGCAGTCCCTGGCGCAGGACATGGCCTGGATGGTGGACGCAGCGGCCGAGCGCAGGCCCTATGCGGCTGCGGCGCACTGCCTCTGTCTGGCGCCCTAGCGTTGTTGCAAAGTCAGCGGGCGGCGTGCAGCGGTGGCTGCCGCCCGGCCCAGGGCAGCGCTTCTTCCAGCTGCGTGCCCAGTTGCAACAGCAGGTGCTCCTGCGCCGGTGGCGCGATCAGCTGCACGCCAATCGGCAGGCCCTGGCTGTGCATGAACAAGGGCAACGACAAGGCTGGCGTGCCCATCACGTTGTGCGGCAGCGTGTATTGGCACACGGGGGCCAGCAGGGTTTGGGAAAAGACTTGGGCGAAGTCGTCCATGGCCAAGTCGCTGCGCCCCAGGTTGTAGCGGCCCCAGGGCTCCGACACCCGCGCCGTGGTGGGTGTGATCCACAGGTCGTGCGTATTGAACACGGTGGCCAGTTGCCGGCGCACCGTATTGAGCGCGGCCATGGAGCCCAGGAACTGCGCCGCCGTGATGCGTTTGGAATACGCCAGCACCTGCTGGATCACCGGCTCCAGCGTGTCCGGCCCGATGGCGTGGCCACTGCGTGCGCTGTAGCCCTGCAGGCGCAAGTCAAAGCCGAAGAACCACAGGTCCATCATGCTGCGCATGGTGGCCTGGCCGTCAAAGTCAGGGGTGAATTCCTCCACCGCGTGGCCCTGGGCAAGCATCCAATCCGCCGTGCGCCGCACCGCGCTGGCCACTTCCGGGTCCACGTCCACACCCATCAGCGGTGCGGTGCTGAAGGCCACGCGCAGCGGTTTCAAGGGCGCGCGTGCGGCATCGGCCCAGGACGTGGCCGGGCGCGGGATACTGAAAGGGTCACCCGCCTGCGGCACCGCCAGGCAGTCCAGCAGTGCGGCGGTGTCGCGCAGGCTTTTGGTCTGCACGAAGTCCTGCGCCAGGCCATAGCCGTTTTCGTCACGCGACGGGGCAAAGGAGATGCGGCCGCGGCTGGGCTTCAGGCCCACGCCGCCGCAGAAACTGGCAGGGATGCGGATGGAGCCTGCGATGTCGGTGCCATGCGCCACGGGCACGATGCCGGCCACCACGGCCGCAGCCGACCCACCGCTGCTGCCGCCCGCGCTGAAGCCCTTTTTCCAAGGCGTGGACGTGTTGCCGTAGAGCGCGGTCTCGGTCGTGCCGGCCATCGAGTATTCCGGCGCCGCCGTGCGGCCAATGAGGTTCAGGCCCGCCGCCCGCACCAGCTTGAGGTAGGCCGTGTCCTCGGTCACCCGCATGCCCTTGCACAGGCGGCTGCCGAATTCGATGGTGCGGCCGGCCTCGTGGCCGTAGACGTCCTTGATCAGGAAGGGCACCCCGCGGAACGGGCCGGTGCCCAGGGTGGATTCATCCAGGCCTTCGATGCGGTCGGCATAGGTTTCCACCACCGCGTTCAAGTCACCATTGACCACGGCGATGGCACCTGCGGCAGTCGCTGCCAATTCGCGCGGCGTGACCTCGCCGCGGGCCACCAGGGCAGCCAGCCCGGTGGCGTCTTGGGCGGTGTACTCGTGCAGCTTCATCGCGGGTCTCCTGCTTGAATAGGACGCCGCAGGGCGCGGCGTCAGTTGATGCGTTGTGGGCCTGGCCTGCCGGCTTCCACCACGAAACGCGCGCCAGCGCGCACTTCGCTGTCCGGCTTGCGTGCGTCGTCCACCACCCGCAGTTCGGCCTGCAACTGCTGGGGCTGCAACGTGAAGCGCACATAGCCGCGCTCGTCGGCGCGGCCGTGCAGCACATGCGGGTTCAGCGGCAGCGCGCGGTCCACACGGTCCTGCGCCAGGCCCAGGCTGCTGATGCTGGTGCCGCAGAACTCGCTGGCAATCACGGCGCTGTCAGGCTTGTCGAAATCAGCCTTGATGCCGGCCACGTAGTTGGCATGCACGTCACCGCCCAGCACCACGGCGCCGGGCAGCTTTTTCTGCGCCACCACGTCCAGCAACCTCTGCCGGGCTGGTGCATAACCGTCCCACCCGTCGGTCCAGTATTCAGGGCCGCCATCGGCCGGGTTGCGCCAGTTGAAGCGCGACATCAGCGTCTGCTGGGCCAGCAGGTTCCACGGCCGGTCCGTGGACCAGTTCTGCGCCAGCCAGTCTTCCTGCGCGCGGCCCAGCAGCGTGCGCTTGGGGTCCATGAAGTCCGGGCACAACGAACTGCGGACCGTGTTGCTGCCGCCTTTGCCGGGCTTGGGGCAGACCTGCGGGTCGCGGTACTGGCGGTCGTCCAGCAACAGGATGCGCGCCAGGCGGCCCCAGTCCAGGCTGCCGTAGATGCGCATGTCGCCATTCACCGGACGCACGGCCTTGGGCAGCGGCATGTGTTCCCAGTAGGCGCGGTAAGCGGCGGCGCGCTGCGCGGCAAAGTTGAACTGCAGGTCCTGGCCCTGCACGGCGGCGTAGTCGTTGTCCACCTCGTGGTCGTCCCACACCACCAGCCAAGGTGCAGCGGCGTGGGCAGCCTGCAGAAGCGGGTCGCTCTTGTGCAGGGTGTAGCGGTTGCGGTAGTCGGCCAGCGTGCGCACCTTGACGGTGGTGTGCGTGGGCCGCACGGCACTTTGGGCGCCGGCGTATTCGTAGATGTAGTCGCCGACGAAGATCACGGCGTCCAGCGGCAGCGCTGCGGCGTCACGCCAGGCGGCGTAGTGACCCACGTCCCAGCGCTGGCAACTGGCGATGAGGAAGTCAAAACGCTTGACGTCGGCACCAGGGTCGGGCGCTGTGCGTGTGCGGCCCGCAGCACTGCGCTGGCCCAGGGCCGTGAAGCGGTACCAATACTCGCGTGCCGGTTTCAGGGCCGTGGGCTCGGCGTGCACGGTGTGCGCGTCATCGGCCACCGCCGTTTCCGTGCCGCGGGCGACCACGGTGCGGAAGGCATCGTCTTCGGCCAGTTCCCACTGCACGGAGACTTGATCCGGCAGGTCCGCTCCCGTGAGGCGGGTCCACAGCACCATGCCTGCGGCGTGCGGCTGGCCGGACGCGATGCCCAGATCAAACCGCGGCACATCGGCGGCGCGGGCGTGGCGCACCAGGGCCGGTGCGCAGGCCGCACCCAGCACCAGGACTTGGCGGCGGTTGAGCGTCACTTCAGCACCTTGACCGGTGGTCGCGCCAAGTCATCCAGGCTCTGGCCTCGTTCACGCAGCAGCGCTTCCAGCGCAGGCAGCAGCGGGCCCAGGCGCTCATCAATGGCGTCGCGCACGGTGTCCACGAAGACCTGGGTGGCACGTTCGATCTCGATGTTGAGTTCGGCGCCCACGCCCTTGGCGCCGAAGGTGGTCATGCGCAGCGTTTCGGGGATCAGCCAGACCTCGAACCAGCCGTTGCCGTCGCGTTCACGCTGCGCCTCGGCCACGGTGAGGCTGGCGCCGTTGACGGCGATGTAGCCCTTGGCGAAGACATAGCGCATCCACGGCGCAGGCACCGCGATGCGCAGCACGTGGTTGTTGTCGGGCTGGCGGACGCTGTCCACCGTGGCCTTGAAGTCGATGTGACCGCTGAGCGGATGGCCACCGATCTCGGCGCCGTCGCGGGCCGCACGTTCCACGTTGATGGCGCTGCCGGTCTGCAGCGCACCCAGGGTGGTCAGCGCCAGGCTCTGCTGCATCACGTCAAAGCGGGCTGCGCGGGTCTCGCCACCTTCACCTTCCAGCGCCGTGACGGTGAGGCACACGCCGTCCACCGCCACACTGGCGCCGATCTCCAGGCCCTTCGCAAAGCCGGGCGGGAAACGAAGGGTGAAGCTGCGCAGGCCGCTGCGGTCCTGCAACTGCGTGACCGTGGCCACGCCTTGAATGATGCCGGTGAACATGGGGCGCAGCTTATCAGCGCCCCCGGCGCAGCCCCGCTCAGGGCTTGCTCAGGGCCTCGTCGACCGCGCTCAGGGCATGGGCAATCTGGATAGGCTTGGCCAGGAAGGCCCGCGCCCCGGCCCGCTGCGCCGCTTGCGCGCTGTGCAGGGTGCCGTCGGCGGACACGACAATGACGGGCGTGTCCACCAGATCGGCGTCCAGCCGCATCTGCTCCAGCAGCGCCAGCCCTGAACCGTCGGGCAGGTGCACATCCAGCATCACCAACTGCGGCCGCAGCTGGCGGATCATGGCCAGTCCACGTTCCACCGTACCAGCCACATGCAGCCTGCAGGCCGGTCGCAGGGCGAAGATCTGGCTCATCAACATCAGATTGGCCGGGTTGTCCTCGACGCACACCACGTCCATCACACCCTCGTCATGCTGGCGTGCCCCCGGGTCCGCGACCAACACGTCCCTGGGCGCCTCGGATTGGGCGGTCCGTCTGACCTTGACGGTCATTCGTGTGCCCGCGCCGACTTTGCTGCGCACGGCGACGCTGCCGTCCATCAGGTCGAGCAAGCGCCTGACGATCACCAGCCCGATGCCGGTGCCTTCAATGTTGCTGGCCTCCATGCCGAGCCGATTGAAAGGCTCGAACAGACGTGACAGCTGGGTCTCGTTCATGCCACACCCGGTGTCGCTGAACTCGACGCTCAGGTGCTGGGGGTCGCTGGTGTCGACACGGATGCTGACCTGCCCACCTTTGACGTTGTACTTGACCGCGTTGCTCAACAGGTTGACGAAGACCTGGATCAGCCGCGTTCGGTCAACCCAAGCCAGCGCTTGCGACGCGTGCACGTCTGATGGCACCGGCTCGCTGACGAAGACGTCGGCGAGTGTTGCCTGGGAAGAAACCAGCCGCACGGCGTCGTTGATGGCCGAGACCAGATCGACCGCCTCCATGACGATGCGCAGGTTGCCCGACTCGATGCGCGAGAGGTCCAGCACGTCATCAATCAAACGCACCAGATGCCAGCCTGCGGTTTCGATCAGCGCCACGCGGTCGCGCTGGACCTTGCTCAGGGGTTCCTTGGTGTCCATCGCCAGCAGTTGCGCGAAACCAAGCATCGCGTTCAGCGGCGTTCGCAGGTCGTGGCTGACGCGCGAAAGAAATTCCGATTTGTGCTGGCTGGCAGCCTCAGCCACCTGCCGCGCCACCTCCAGGCCTGCGGCCCGGTGGTGCTCGGTCTGGTCGGTGGCGATCGCCAGATAGCCCGGGGGTTCGGCGTCCCCGTTGCGCACCGCCGTGAACGCCACCGACACGCTCAGACGTGTGCCGTTGCGCCGCAGGTAGGTCCAGTCGCGCACTTCGTAGCCCGATTGCCGCGCCACTGCGGCCAAGGTGTCGAAGCCGTCGATGGTCCGCCCGAGTTGAATCGACAGCTCGTTGGCACGGTGCTGCAACTCGGCAGGGTCGTGCAGCATCAGCGTGTTGTTGTGGCCCACCATGGCAGCGGCCTGGTAGCCCAACAACTTCTCGGCGCCACGGTTGAAGACCGTGATCAGGCCGTCGGCCGTGGTGGCGATGATCGAAACCTCAGTCGTCGCATCGAACACGTTCTGCAACTGTGCGCGCGCTGAACGTGTCTCGGCGTCGCGCTGACCGATCTGCTCGAACAGGTGGCGCAGGTTCTGCCACAGCTGGTCGAATTCGAGGATGTCGAACTCGATCGGCGGTGGTTCCTTGGCCTGCACATAGCTGTCGGCCGCCTTGATGAGCTTGCGGTAGCGGCGGTCCGCCGAACGCGCCAGCACGGCCGCGCCAGCCAGCGCGCACAGCAGCGACAGCGTCAAGCCGCCCGCCACGGCCCAGCCCAGCTGCGACAACTGCGAGTAGACCCGTGCCGTGGGCCTGGCCACCAGCACCGACCAGCCCGTGCGCCCGATGGGCGACACGCTGCCCAGGTAGCTGGTGCCGTTCCATTCGAACTGGTCGTTGACGGAGCGCCCGGCAATGCCGCTGCGCACGATCTCGACATGCTGCAGATTCACCTGGCGTGCGGCCAATGCCGAGTCGCGGTGGCCAATGATCCGGCCCTGGCTGTCGAGCACCACGATGAGGTCACCGGTGGATGCCGGCAACTCGGCCACCGCTCTGGACAGCGACAGCAAAGACAATTCGGCGACCAGTGCGCCGGCATCGACAGGGACGGCCACCACCGCCGTCACACGCCCGCTCAAGGCCGACAGGAAGGTGTCCGACCAAACCGCCTTCAAGCCGCTGCGCGCGGCCTGGTAGAAGGGACGCGACGCGAGGTCTATGCCCATCATGTCGCTCTCGCGCAGGCCCGACGAACTTCCCAGCGCGGCGTGCTCAACCGTGCCGTCGCTGCCGGTCGCGTAGAGCGCGTCGATGATCGGATCGACCCGCACCAGCTCGCGCATCAACTCGACGCGCTGCGCCGGATCGGACTGGCGCTTGAGTGCGAAGGCCAGCAATTCAACCGCGTTCTGCCGTGCCGCCAAGCGCGCTTCAATCTGGTCGCGGACCGCGACGCCCAGCGTGGCGGTCTGGCTTTCCACCTCGCTGAACAAGCCCTTCAGCATCACCGCCGCGACGATCAACATGACCGCCAGCAGCGGCAGCACCGACAAACCGAAAAACTGCAGGAACAGACTGCGGCGAAGCGGCACCGGGCGCGCCATTACCTGCGCACCGATTCGTAGCGCCCATCCTTGATCGAGGTCATGTAGAGCGCCCCGGCGCCGTCGCCGAAACGGTCAATGCGGGTTGGCCGTTGCAGGCCCGGATACTCGGACTGCGACTCCAGCGCATCGCGCAAGGACTGGCCTTTGGTCCGGTCGCGCAAGGCGGTCAGCCCCATCCTCACCGCGTCGTAGGCGATGGTCGCGCCAAAGCCGGGGTCGTCACCGAAGCGCTTGCGGTAGCGCTGTGAAAAGTCGAGGAAAGCCGTTGCCTGGCTGTCGCGGTCAAAGTACTGCGGCACGAAGGCGCCCTCCATCGCGCGCCCGCCCAGGCGGATCAACTCCTCGGTGCCGGCCCAGGGCGTCACCGACAGCGTGACGTTGGGGTCCACCTTGCGCACATGCTGCGCCAGCAGCGCGGCGTCCACCGCACCGGCGATGAACACCACCGCGTCGGGCTGGCTCTGCAGCAGGCGCGCCGCGACTTCGGCAAAACGCGTCTGCGGCCCTGAATCGAAACCGGGGTCGATGGCCACCTGGCCGCCCAACTCCTTGAAGCGCACGGCAATCGCCTGGGCGTAGCTGTCCACGAAGGCCCGGTTGTTGCGGTCACCCAGGACGGCCAGCGAGCGGCGTCCGCGTTCGTAGAGGAAGTCCGCCTGCTGGCGTGCCGCGGCCGGCGCATCGGCCACGCAACGGTAGAAGTAGTCGGCCTTGCCCGACAGTTCGTGCGTGGTGCCGGCCGGGCTGATCATCACCAGCTTGCGCTGGTTGGCCACGGCGGCGCCGGCCATGGCGGTGGAACTGGTCATGGGGCCGATGACAAACACGACGCCGCCGTCGGCCAGCTCACCCACGGCGCGTGCCGTCAACTCGGGCTTTTGTTCATCGTCACGGACGACCAGTTCCAGCTTGCGCCCGTCCAGGCCACCTGCCGCATTGGCATCGTCAACCGCCTGTTGCGCGCCGTCACGCTCGCCGATGCCCACGTCGGCCGCGCGGCCCGACAGGCCGGCCACGAAACCGATCTTGATGGGCTCTGGCGGCTGGCAGCCCGTCAACGCGACCGCAGTGACCAGACCCAGAAACAGCTGCAAGAAGACCGCCGTCCCGCGCCACGCACGAGGAGTGGTCAAGACGTTCATGGGGAGACGATCGGCTTGCTGGCAGGCATCTCCAATCGATCATAGACACGGTTCTGCCAGATGTACCCTGGGAGTTCCCATGCCCTGCCGCCACTGGCCAGGTGCAGGCAGGCCGGGCCGCGGTCGTGCGCGTCAGTGCGCGTGGGCCGCAGCCTGCTGGGCGCGGGCTTGCGCTTGCAGGGGGAACAGGTCCTGGATGGCGCGCAGCGCGTCCAGCTTCAGGTGCGGGAACAACTCGGCCAGCGCACGTTGGGCTTCAGCTTCCTGCAGCAGGTCTGCGGCACGCGGTGAGGCATCGGCGCGCGCTGCGCGGGCGCTGGGCATTCGGATCTGATCGGCGGTGTCTTGGTGCATGGTGGTTCCCCTGACGACTTGTTGTTGTGTGCATGTCTTGCGGATCACCTGCGGGAGTTTCACGGGCGCAGGTTTCACGCGCTTGGCGGCCGGGTTTCAAATGTTTCGGCCGACCCGCGGTCGCGCCGCTAGCATGGGTCCATGCAAGACGACAGCCTGCTTCACGGCTTCAGCCTCAGCGCACCGCCGCCGGGCTTCATCGACGACCCCTACCCCACCCTGGCCGCGCTGCGCCGTGTGAGCCCGGTGCACGAGATGGCCCCCGGCAGCTGGCTGCTGACCCGCTACGGCGACGTGCTGGCCACCTACCGCAGCAGCGTCGTCAGCAGCGACAAACAGCGCGAGTTCACGCCCAAGTACGGCGCCGGCACACCGCTGCTGGAGCACCACACCACCAGCCTGGTGTTCAACGACCCGCCGCTGCACACGCGCGTGCGGCGCATCCTGATGGGCGCGCTGAACCAACGTGCCATCGCACGCATGGAAGCCGGGCTGGTGGCGCTGGTGGACGGGCTGCTGGACCGGCTGGCAGACCAGCCCAAGCCCGACCTGATCGAACACTTCGCCGCGCAAATCCCGGTGGAAGTCATCGGCAACCTGCTGGACGTGCCGCATGCCGACCGCGCGCCGTTGCGTGGCTGGTCGCTGGCCATCCTGTCGGCGCTGGAACCCGCGCCCAGCGCCGAACTGCTGACCCGCGGCCATGCCGCCGTGACTGAATTCGGCGCCTACCTGAAGCAATTGGTGGCCCACCGCGACGCTCACCCAGGC
>JANOAM010000244.1:0-6136 GCA_031411215.1 Betaproteobacteria bacterium | reverse complement strand
TAGAAAAAGCGCTCCACGCCGCCGTGCTTGCGCGCAGCCATGAGCAGGTGGGTATTGATGAGCACGCTGAGCATGCAGAGCCCTTTGTTCAGTTCGATAAAGCCCATGCCGCCCATGTCTGCAGCCAGCTGGTAGACCGCCGTGGCGCCAGTGGATACCGTGCGGCAGACCTTGAAATCGCGGCAATCGCCCTTGATCGGCCCGGCAAAATTCTTCGCTGCGCGATGCACCTGGTACCACTGGCCGAGTGGCTTGATGTCGGCGGCGCGTACCTCGTGGCCTTCGCCGAGAAGTTGCTTGACCAGATGGCCCCCGATGAACCCGCCGGCACCGGTCACCACGATCACTTCACGTTTGCCCATTCAAAGTCTCCCGGTCGGCCCTTCAGGCCATGAATACCTCACCCGTTGGGCGGGGTGAAAGCGAAGCCCACGATTATATGAGTTGCTGATTTCCTGGCCGCAGGCTTTTGCACGACACGGTCTCTCAATCGCTAGCCGGCACTTTCACCTGGCGATCACAGGACGGGGCCGGTCTGGCGCTGCACCAGAGCCCGCGTGCGCCGCGCCAGAACGAGGAAGGGGCGAAGCACGTAGTACGCCCCAAACCAGCGGTCTGGCAATTCGAGGACCTGCAGATCCTTGGGCGACAGTAGATAACGGTTGATCTGATGGATCACCGAGCGCCAGGAGTTCGTGAGCAACAAGGACATTCCCAACTCACGGAACACCAACGCGGCAATCTGGTGAAAACGCAAAGTCTCGTCGCCCGCAGGTGCGCGCCAAAACCGGCCGACCAGCCACATGGCCAACGGCAGCGTGCGTGACCTGTCCAGCAGCCGCTGGACCTCAGGCGGGGCACGCCAACCCAGATGTTGAGCGCTCAACGCCAGGCCCAACAACAGGGAATGGTGACACCGGGCAGCACTGGCGCGCGCGAACAGGTCGTCCCAGTCCCACACTCGGCTGTCCAACACCCGCGGCAGGTCCACAAGCCACTTCAGTCGGGCCCAGCCATGGCGCGCGCCATGGTCGCAAAGGTACAGCAGCAGGTCCACGTCGTTCATGACCTGAAGTTCCGCAGGCCCAAGCCGCAAGGGCACGGCGCGCTTGCGCAATGACTCCGGTGCCAGCCGGAACTGAAATGGGTTGTCCGCCAGGCGCCAGTGCAATTCCAGATGCCCGAGTTCAGGGCTGTAGAGCTGTTCCTCGTGGTAGTACGACGCCAGGTAGGCCGCGTGGCGGGGGCCCCGCGCTGCAAGGTCGCCGTGGAGACTGCCATCAAGTTGCTGATACCCATGACCCAGCAACAGGTCTCGTGCCTGGGGCAGCAGTGACGGTGGTACCCAGACATCCATGTCATTCACGTGCCGAACAGAAGGGTCGGCGTAGTACTTCAGTGCCACCGTGATGCCTTTGAATGGCAACCAGTCGAGACCTGCTTCGGCGAACCACCGCGACAGCAGCACGTGGGCGCGCTGCGCCTGCAGAACCTTGACCGCGTTGGCCCGTGCACAGGCCGCAAGCGGCGGCAGCAGCCCAGTTGGCAAGGCGCCCGGCGGCAAGCTGGAAAGCAGCGCATGCACCAGCGGTCCCACGCGGTGCCGAACAATGGCCAGATCCAAGAAGGCGGCAACATCCATGCCTGCCAGCAGACTTTGGACACGCGACCTGTCGGCCTGCAGCAGCTTGGGCCTGCAGCAGAGCAGAACCAGCCGAAACTCTCTTGAATGAGAGCTTGAATGAATACCAGACTGCGGCATGCTTATGATTTGGAGTGAGTTCTACACTGCATCGGTTCGTGCTGAAGGCACAGCCATGCCAACCGCCCCGCCCTACTCTCGCCCCCATGCCTCAAATCTTGCCCGCCACGTTGATCTCTCGCTCGCAAGACTTGCTTGCCACCGAAGTCGACGGTGAAACCGTCTTGATGCACATTGAGCAGGGCCGATATTACGGCCTGGCCAAGACGGCACGCGCCATCTGGACCTTGCTGGAAACACCGCTGCGTTTTCAGGAGTTGTGCGGGGCCTTGCAGGCCCGCTACGCAGGCGACCCCGTGGCAATTGCTGTGGACGCAGAACGCTTTGTGGCCCAGATGGCCGATGAGACTTTAGTGACTCTGTCTTGACGATCTTTCCCATGCCGTCCCCCCATTGCGGCACGGCCTTCGGGCTGGAGTTTTGTTCCAACCGGCCGCTCCCTGAGTTGAGCGCGGTGGCCGAGACGGACTCAGGCGGCTCTGTCGTCATCGTCGAGTGGGGCACGCCGCGTCCGCAGCCGACGGACCCGGGGCTCCGCCCCTTCCAACTCACTGACGCGGGCTTCGAGTTGTCGATACCCGGCCTGTGCGACTTCCTGATCACGCCGTCGCGCATTGCCGTTGTCCCTGTGCCTGGCGTGGCCGAGCAAAGCATCCGCACCTTCCTGCTGGGTTCCGCCGTGGGTGCGCTGTTGCACCTGCGGGGTCTGACGGTGTTTCATGGCTCCGCCGTGGCACTGCGTGACGGCACGGCGGCGGTGTTCTGCGGGCAGTCCACCGCCGGCAAATCGACCCTGGCCGCCACGCTGGCCGGCCGGGGGCGCGCCGCCCTGGCCGACGACGTGACGGCTGTCCATCTGGACGCTGAAGGCCGGCCCTGGTGCCTTCCCGGTTTGGCCCGAACCAAGCTGTGGCGCGACGCGCTGGACCGGCTGGGCCTGTCGCACCAGGCCACGGCCGACACCCAGGTGCTGCCGGACATGGACAAACATTGCCTGCCTGTCACCACCGCATCACAACCTGCCCTGCTGACGCACTTCTATGAACTGCAGGTGGACGAGTCCTCGGCTCAACCGCCGCAGTTCAAGGCAGTCACCGGCGTGGACAAGATGCACGCCATGTTGGCCAACATCTACCGCCCGAACTACCTGGCGGCCATGGGCCGGCAAAACGAGTTGCTGGCCCGCACCGCCAAGATGGCCCAGGCCCTGGCTATGCACCGCGTCACCCGGCCGCGCCAGGGCGACACCCTGCCGGCCATCGTCGATTGGCTGGAGCACCAATGGGAAGCTTGACCGGCAGCGGCGCTTGCCCCGCACCGTGAACCGCGTCAGGCGCCTTCTGCAGCTGCCCGGCCGCCAGCGGCGGTTACTGGCCCGTGCGGCACTGGAACTGCTGCGTTCGGCCTGGCGGGTGCGGCGATGGACCTTTGCCCGCGTGGCCGCCACGCTGGGCCCGGCTGCGGCGGTCTCGGAAGCAGATGCGGCAGCGGCCGGCTCTGAACGGGGTCTGCCGCCTGCGGTACGCGACGTGCAATGGGCCATCGGTGCCTGGACACGCGCCTGGCCCTGGCCGCCCACCTGCCTGATGCAGGCCTTGGCCGCCCGCACGCTGCTGGTGGAGCAAGGCCTGCCTTGCGACCTGTACTTTGGCGTCCGCGGCAGCACGGAGACCGTCAGCGGCGGCGCCGCCATCGGGGCGCACGCGTGGCTGCGCTGCGGTGCCCATGTCGTCACTGGTGCGTCAGAAGCCCGGCAACACCGACCCATTGCGGTGTACCGCGCGCAGGGCGCCACCGGCGGAAAAACCGATTGAGCACCGAAACGCAAGCCGCCGCGCCGGAATCTGCCGCCACACTGCGCAGTTATGCCAGCGACCTGATTCAGCGCGTCAGCCTGAGCCGGGTCGCGGGCGCGGTTGCGGTCATCCTGCTGTGCACCTTGTTTGAAAGCGTGGGCCTGCTGGCCTTGGTGCCGCTGCTGCAGTTGCTGAACGGGCAAGGATCCAGCCCCGCCTTGAACTGGCTGCTGGGCTACGGCATCAAGCCGGACCTGGGCTCGGTGCTGACGCTCTTCGTGCTGCTGATGCTGGTCCGCTCCTGGTTGGCGCGCAGACGCGATCTGCAATTGCTGGCCCTGCGGCTGGACTATGTGGACGCCTTGCGGCACAGCCTGGAGGCCGCGCTGGCGGCCGCGTCCTGGCGCTTCCTGGTGCGCTTGCGGCATGCCGAGGTCATGCATGTGCTGTACGACCAGTTGATGCGCATCAACCAGGGCACGTACCAGCTTCTGCAGCTCCTGTCGGGCTGGGGGCTCGGCTTGGCCAGCGTGATCGTGGCGGCCACCGTGGCGCCGCCGTGGATGTGGGCACTGGTGATACCGGTGGGCCTGCTGGGCTGGGCGCTTCGCAAACGGCTGGGTGCCGCGGGCGAAATGGGCGCACGCCTCAACAAGGGCCAACTGGCTCTGATGGAGTCGTCCAAGGACTTTCTGAGCGGCCTGAAGCTGGTGAAGGCACACGCCATGGAGGCCCGCCATGTAGCCGACTTGCAGCGCCGTACCGGCCTGCTGCGGGATGAGTTGATGGGCTTCGCCGCCCACCAGTCCAGCACACGGGGCTGGTTCGAGCTTGGGAGCGCCGTGTTGCTGGCAGGCCTGCTCTATGCGGCCGCACGCTGGGCAGACACGGGCCTGGCGGACCTGCTGCTGATCGTGCTGGTGTTTTCGCGCCTGCTGCCGGTGCTGCGAGACAGCCAACTCCAACTGCAGCAACTGGCCCACATGATGCCGGCATTCGCATCCACGCAAGGCTGGATCGCACGCAGCCAGGCCGCCGCCGAAGCGCCTTCAACGGGCCAGCATCCGCGGCTCGTGCTGCGGCAGAGCCTGCACTTTGAGAGTGTCACGTTCCGGTATCTGGAAGGCAGCACACCCGCTGTGTCCGACTTGAATCTGGACTTGAAGGCAGGGACCACCACGGTGTTGGTGGGTACCTCAGGTTCTGGCAAGACCACCCTTGCGGACCTCGCGCTGGGCCTGCTGGCTCCCAGTGCCGGCCAGGTGAAGATTGACGGCAGGGCGCTGGGCGGTGACGCCGCCTTGGGCCGCTGGCGCCATGCGGTGGCCTATGTGGCGCAGGACACCTACCTGATGCCGGTGAGCATCCGCGACAACCTGTGCTGGCTGTCCGGCAAGCGCCCCGACGAGGAGATCTGGCAGGCGCTGGTACAGGCCGCGGCCCAGGAGTTTGTGGTGGCTTTGCCGGGTGCGCTGGATCACAAGCTGGGCGAACGTGGCGAAGGGCTGTCAGGCGGCCAGCGCCAGCGCCTGGCCCTGGCGCGCGCGCTGCTGTGCAAGCCGGAACTGCTGGTGCTGGACGAAGTCACCAGCCAGCTGGACCCGGACAGCGAAGCGCGTGTGCTGGCGGCGCTGGCAGGGTTGCGGGGCCGCATGACCGTCCTGAGCATTGCGCACCGGCCTGCGGCCATGGCGCAGGCAGACCGGGTCATCACGCTGGAAGCCGGCCGGGTGATCGGCGACACGGCCCGCTGACGCCGCCGGAAGGGCGCGTGCGTCAGCCCGCGAACTGGGCGGTGTGGGCCGTGCTGACGAATTCCGGCACCACGTCGCGCAGGCAGGCGCGAACCTCGCTGTCCGAAGACGCTGCTGGCAGGTTCAGTCTCTCCAACAGCTGATGCGTCGAGGTGGTCTGCCGCTGCAGACGTGCCACGCTCAAACGCGGCACGGCCGTCGGCTGGGTGTCGTCGGCGTCGGCCAGCAGTTCCTCGTACAGCTTTTCACCAGGCCGCAGGCCTGTGAAGACGATGGGGATCTCTTGCGCCGTGTGCCCCGCCAGGCGGATCAGGTCGCGTGCCAGGTCGACGATCTTCACCGGCTCACCCATGTCCAGCACCAGCACCTGGCCGCTGTCACCAACGGCCGCGGCCTGCAGCACCAGGCGCGCGGCTTCGGGGATGGTCATGAAGTAGCGAATGATGTCCGGGTGCGTCACCGTGACCGGGCCACCGCGGGCGATCTGCTCCTTGAACTTGGGGATCACGCTGCCGCTTGAGCCCAGCACGTTGCCGAAGCGCACGGCCATGAAACGCGTGGCGGCGTGTTCAGAAGCCAGCGCGCTGATGACCATCTCGGCCGCACGCTTGGTGGCGCCCATCACGTTGGTGGGGTTCACGGCCTTGTCGGTGCTGATCATCACAAAGCGCTCTGCCCCGCACTCCGCCGCCGCCAGGGCCGCGTGGTAGGTGCCCAGGGTGTTGTTGCGCAGCGCCTGCACGGCGTTGTGCTCTTCCATCAGCGGCACGTGTTTGTAGGCCGCCGCGTGGAAAACGACTTGCGGGCGCCAGGCGCCGAAGATC
>JANOAM010000243.1:0-4662 GCA_031411215.1 Betaproteobacteria bacterium | reverse complement strand
CCCAGCACCGCCTGGAAGCCCTTGGCGGCCAGGCTCAGGCCCAGCGTGCCGCTGGCTGCGGTGGGCAGGCCCACCGTGTCCAGCAGCGCCGAAGCCAGGGTGGACGGCAACGTGGGCAGGCCGCGGTTGTTGGCCACCAGTGCGTTGCTGCCGACGCCGCTGGTCTGCCCGGCCGCGCCGGTGGCGCCCAGCAGGCTCCAGTCGATGCCGCTCTGGTAGCCCTCGCGCAGCTCCACTTCCACGATCTTGGCTTCCAGCATGACCTGGCGTTCCACCGCGATGCGGGACGCGCGCAGGAACAAGTCGACCTGGCGCAGTTCGTCAGGCATGGCGCGCACGGCAATGGTCCCGGCCTGCGGGCTGGTGATGACCAGGCGGCCTTCGGCCTTGCCCAGCAGGCCGCGCAGCGCTTCTGCCGTCTCGGTCCAGAAGTCGCTGTTGGACGTGGTGGTGATCTGGCTGTTGTCCGGCGCGCTGCTGCTGTTGCCGCCGCTGTTGTTTCCGCCGCTGTTGTTGCCGCTGCTGCTGCCGCTGTTGGCGTTGAGGAAGGGCGCGGAGCTGCTGGTCACACGCACCTCCGACCGGCCCTTGCGCTGCGACGTGAGGTAGTTGACCGTGAAGATGCGCGTCTGCATGGTCGGCGGGTAGACCGTGATGCGCCGGCCGTCGATGCGGAAGTCGTAGCCGTACACGTCGCGTATGGATTCCAGCGCCTCGCGCACGGTGACGGACCGCAGCGTGACCGACATGCTGCCCGTGACTTCCGGGTGCATCAGCATGCTGTAGCGCGTGTCGCTGACCATGGACTGGAAGACATCGCGCGCCAGCGCGCCGCTGACGATCAGGTCAAAACGGGGTTCGGGTGGCGCCTCTGCCACGGCGGGCGCTGCCAGCGCAGCCGCTGCCTGGGCGGGTGCAGGGGCCGTGGCCGCTGGCTTGGAAGGATGGGCCTGCGCGGTGATTTCGGCGCGCACGCTGTCGCTGGGGCTGGCCCATTGCAGGGGCGGGCGGTCGGCGCAGCCGGTCAACAGCGTGAACGCCGCGAGGGCGGGCACACCGCTGGCAAAGGACAAGAGGCGCTTCATGGTTTGTCACCTGAGCTGGTAAGTCGATCGTTTCTGGATTCGGCCGCAGCCTGCTTCACCACACCGCCAAACAGCGGCAGGCGTTGCGGGCCGGCGGCGCCACGCACAACGACGGCGGCGTCTTCGATGCGTTCGATGCGCGCGTCACCCAGCAGGTCACCGACGCCGCGGCGCCGGTTGCCTTCCATCACGTAGCGCCGGCCGTCCACCACCAGGAGGTGGCGGGCGACCAGGGTCACGGGCGCAGGCGTGTCGGCGGTGGGTGCAGCAGCAGCGCGCAGGGTGGCTGGCGGTTGCATGGGGTCACGCAGCGCCCGCGGTGTCTCGGCGGCGTGCACGGTGGCGGCAGCGAAGGCAGCCAGCACAGGGACGGTGAGGTGCTTCATTGCAGACTCCGGTTGAGCAGCACCGTGGCCGTCAGCTCGGCGCTGCTGCCCTGGCGTGTGATGGCCACGTCGCCCCAGCGCAGGCCGGGCAGTGCGGCTTCGGTGTCGGCCAGGTACTGCGTCAGGTCCGGGTAGTTGCCACGCATGGCGATCTGCACGGTTTGGCGTTGCGGTTCGGTGGTGACAGCCGCGGCGGCCTTCACGGTGGCCAGGCGCAGCAGCGTCAGCCGTTCATGGCGGCGCAGCACCCGTTCCAGCAGGTCTGGCAACTGTGTGCCACCGGCAGAGCCGCCTTGCAGCTGCGCCAGCGCCTGATCCAGTTGCTGCTGCTGCGCACGCTGGTCATCCAGGTCACGCGCCAGCTTGGCACCCGGCCCGTCGATGCGGCCCGGCGCCAGCTGCGCGCGCAGGCCATCCAGCTCGCGGGAGACCTGGCGGATCTGCCCGCCCAGCGCCTTCTGTTCGGCCAGACGCGGGCTCAGCACGAAGTGGTCGAAGGCGGCCACCAGGCCGATGGCGATGGAGACGAACATGATGGCGCGCTCGCGCAGCGTCAGCGCGTCGATGCGCTTGGCTTGCTGCCCGGCGCGCAGCTTGAAGGCGGCCAGTTGGCGCTTCATGGCGCGGCTCCCGGTTTGGGCTGACTGGTGGGTTGGGCGGTCTTGTCAGGCGTGACGGCTTCATCGGCGCGGCCCTGGGCCACCATGCGGAAGGACCAGCTCATGTCGCGTCCGGCACCGGCATCGGCGGAAGCGTCCACCACCACCGTGCGCAGCACCAGGCCCTGCAGCGCGGGCTGGGCCAGCAGGTGCGCAAACCAGGGCCGCAGTTGCTCGGGTTGCAGGCTGATGCCGGCCAGGTCCAGCCGGCCTTCGGCCAGGCGCACCTCGGTGAGCCACAGCTTGTCGGGCGCAGTCTGGGCGATCAGCCGCAGCACCGCCGCGCGGCTGGCGGTGGCGGACGGGTTGGACAACTCGCCCAGCAGCCGTTGACGGTCGTTGACGGCCTGGCGGGCTTGCGCCAGTTCCTGTTCCAGCGCGCTGTTGTCCTTGGCCGTGGTGGGCTTGCCGGCCAGCTCAGTCTGCAGGCGCTGACGGTCGGCGGACTGCGCGCCGGTGGTGGTGGCCAGTTCACGCCGTTGCTGTGCGGTGCTGACTTCCAGCCATGCGCCCAGGGCCAGCAGGCCCGTCAGCAGTGCAGCCAGGGCCTGCAGCATGGCCAGCGCCGAGAAGTAGCGCTTGGGCTGCAGCAGGATGGGGCTGTAGAGGTTGATCTGTTGGGCCATGTCTGTTTTCCTTGAACTTCAGACCTGGCGGGTTTCGCTGCGCAGCAGCGCACCCAGCAAGGGCAGCAGCGCGTGGCGCTCGGCTGGCGAGGGCACCAGTGCGTTCAGGCCCGGGAACAGCTGTTCTGCGTCCAGCACGTCCACGGGCCGGCCCAGCGCGCTGCGCATCTGCGCAGCCCAGGCGGCGGAGTCTTCGCCCAACTGCACCCACACCGCAGCCAGCGGCAGGTCGGGCCAGGAGCGTTCCCACACGTCCATGGAACGCTGCAATTCCACCACCAGGCGCGGCGCGCTGCCGTCGCCTTCGCTGCCGTCGGGTTCGGCACCGTAGTCCACGAAGTCCAGGGACTCCACGGCTGCTTCGGCCATGGCCAGCGGTGCGGCTTGCGGCGCCACGGCGCGCAGGTCTTCCCAATCCAGGCGGCGGGCGTAGAACAGCTCGCCCGCGGCGCACACGGTCAGCAGGCACTGCGCGCCGTGACGCACCAGCGCGGCGGTGGCACGCGCGCCCAGGCCAGCGGCGTCGGCCAGTGCGCACTGCAGGTTGCGCTGCGTGGTCTCCGCCATGTCCACCACGCTGAGTTCCAGGCCAGACGCCTGGGTGCGTTCGGCCAGTTCGTGGATGCGCGCGGTCTGCGTCGCTGCCACGAAGACCTGGCGGTTCGGCCGCGGGCGTTCGTCGCCCACGGGCATGACGTCGATGGTCAGTTCGTCCAGGCGGGTGTCGATCAGGTCCTTGATGCGCCAGCGCGCTGCGGCCTTCAGCTCTTCGGGCTTCACGGCCGGCGCCTCCACGGGCAACAGCTGGGCGTCGGCCAGCGGCAGCACGGCCAGCACGTCGCGGGCAGGCAGGTTTAGGGCACGCACTTTGCGCGTCAGCTCCTGCGGCTGGCCAGCGCCATCCAGCACACCCGCGGCGCGCAGGTGGCCTGCCGAATCGGCCAGGGCGAACGCGAAGCGGTCGGGTTCGCTCGCCACCGCCAGTCGGCTGGTGGACGTGCGGGGTTTGAAGGGCCATGTCATCTCAGTACATCTCCCGCCGGTAGACGGTGTGGTCCTGCGTGCGTTGCAGCCCGAAGCTGGCGCGCGCGGAAGGGTCCTTGTCGACGTTGCTGCCGCACCAGGCGCCACGCAGGTAGGCCGCGTTGCCGGCGGCGGTGGCGGCCTTGGTGGGTGTCCAGGTCTGCAGGCAGGACGCATCGGTGCTGCTGCTGCCCAGGCTCAAGCCCACGTCCACCGTGCCGCTGCGCCCGCCGCCCGGCGCCGCAAGTTTCAGCGTGCCCACACCGCCCGCGATCGTGATGGAGGCTGTGGCATTCAGGTCCGCCAGCGTCAGCGTCTTGCGCAGGTTGCCGAAGTTCACGGCAGTGACCGGCACGGTGCTGCAGCTGTCCAGGGTGTTGGTGTCCCAGGCGCTGCCGGTCCAGGACTGGGCCGTGGCGGGCAGGGCCAAGGCCCGGTCGGCCGCGCCCATGGCATTGTTCAGGCGCAGGCGGCCGAAACGCAGGGCCACGCTGGCCACTGTGCCACGGTCGTTGCCGCCGCCCGATGTGCTGGCCATGTCGTAACTCCCCAGCGCCACGCTGTCGCTGTCGGTGGGGGCCACGCCAAAAGCGGCGGTGAACGGGCCGTCCGGGCTGCTGGCGCGTGAGGCGTTGGCGGTCAGCGTGACACTCGCTGCGCCGGCGCTGAAGCTGCCGGTGGCGCTGCCCAAGGACAAGCGTCCGCTGCCGGTGGAGAAGGTGGTGGTGCCGCCCAAGCCCGCCAGGTTCCAGCCGCTGGCCGATGTCGGGTCCAGCTTGGCGAAGCTGCCGGTGTAGTTCTGCGTCGTGCTGCCGGCCACGTTCTGCGCCGTCAGCGTGAAGGCCAGGCGGAAGTTTTCGCCCAGGTAACTGAAGCTGGATGC
>JANOAM010000242.1:0-9331 GCA_031411215.1 Betaproteobacteria bacterium | reverse complement strand
ACGACGACAACTTCGGCCACAGCGCACTGGCCCTGCCGCATGGCCTGGGCGACCAGGTCATCAGCATCAACAGCTTTTCCAAGTACTTCGGCATGACGGGCTGGCGCCTGGGCTGGATGGTGCTGCCGCCGGAACTGGTGGCGCCGGTGGAGAAGCTGGCGCAGAACCTCTACATCTGCGCCAGCACGCTGGCCCAGCATGCCGCGCTGGCCTGCTTCGAGCCGGCGTCCATCGCCGAATACGAACGCCGCTGCGCGGACATGAGAGCGCGGCGCGACCTGGTGGTGCCGGGCCTGGAAGCCTTGGGGCTGCCGGTGCCCGTGGTGCCGGACGGCGCCTTCTACGCCTGGTTCGACTGCTCGGCCTATTCCGACAGCAGCTGGGACTTCTGCCGCGACATGATGCGGCGTGCCCATGTGGCGCTGACACCGGGCCGTGACTTCGGCCCCGGTTGGGCCGAACGCTACGTGCGCCTGTCCTTTGCCAGCAGTGTGCCGCACCTGCAGACCGCACTTTTCCGCCTGAAGCGTGAACTGGGTTCCGCAACACCCGCAACTGGACGTTAACGGGGCTGAATATCCGGGCGCTTTGTGCCGTAGAGGCTGAGGCCAGCGCTTAAGCTGCTTTGCCGTGGGCTACAACCTGTTCCAGAAACGCGCTCCCGTCCATTCGGACGACGACAGCACCGACTTCGCCGCCACCGTGGCTTCCCTGCCACCGGGCTACGACTCGGTGCCGGCGTGCGATCTCGTGTGCGACCTTGCCACCGATCCGGCCTCTGTCCCGGCCCGCACGGACTTCGGCACGGACTCACAACCCGCAGGCCCGGACTCCGGCCTGGGTTTTGGCTCGACGGACAGCCTGCCGCCGTCCATGGACCTGGCGCTGGAACAAAGCCCCACGCTGGCCCACATCGGCCGCTACGCGCTGAAAGGTGTGCTGGGTGCCGGTGGCCTGGGCCAGGTGCACGAGGCCTGGGACCCGCTGCTGTCACGCACCGTGGCCGTCAAGACGCTGCAGTTCAATGTCGCCGCCAGCGAACGGGTGGCGCTGGACGGTTTGTTCCTCAACGAAGCCCGCGCGGCCGCAGGGCTGAGCCACCCGCACATCGTCACCATCCACGACGCCGGGCTGTCGGCCAACGGCGTCTACATCGCCATGGAACGCCTGCACGGGCGCGACCTGCAGGTGGCGCTGGCAGCAGGCTGGCACCCCACACCCGCCCAGGCCGCGCAACTGGTGCGCCGCGTGGCCGATGCACTGGCCTATGCGCACACGCGCGGCGTCGTGCACTGCGACATCAAGCCCGCCAACATCTTCCTGTGCAAGCGCGACCGGCCCAAGGTGCTGGACTTCGGCATCGCACGTGTCGCTCACAGTGCCGAAGTGCCGCTGCTGGAAGGCCTGGTCGCCGGATCACCGCACTACCTGGCGCCGGAACAGCTGGAAGGCGGCACGCTGGACGCACGCACCGACATCCACGCGCTGGGCGTCGTGTTCTATGAGCTGCTGGCCGGCCGCAAGGCCTTTGAAGGCGACACGGTGGACCAGATCACCAACGCCGTGCTCACCAACCACCCGGCGCCCGCGCACGAGATCCGCAGCAACGTGCCCGTGGTGCTGTCGGCTATCGCCGCCAAGGCCATGGCGCGTGAACCGGGGCATCGCTACGCCACGGCCACCGCCATGGCGACCGAACTGCGGCGTTGGTTTGACCAGCAGGCGGTCAGCGCCACGGCCGAAGGCACGCCCTCGACACCACCGCAGCTCGACACGCTGCCGCCTGAGGCTCCACCGGCCGCCAAGCCGGTCAAGCGCCTGAAGAACGCGCTGTGGATAGGCGCGGCGCTGGTGGTGGCCGCCAGTGCAGGCTTCGTCACGCGCGGCCAGCCCGGTGCCGGTGAGGTCGCGGTGCCCGCACCCGCAGCAGTCGTGGCCGCTGCAACCGTGGTCACGCCGCCGCCCGTTGTTGCCGATCCCGTACCAGCCGTGGCCCAGACCGATGCCGACCCTGCACCCGAACCCACAGCCACCGCCACACCTGCCAAGCCGCCTGCTGTCGCGGCCAACACACGCGCGGCCACGCCCGCCCCGCGCAGCAAGGCCGCACCGGCCGCTGCGGCCCGTGACGTGTCCGCTGCTCAGCCCGCTGCCCCCGCCGCCACCGGCACCGTGCAACTGGCCATCAGCCCCTGGGGCAACATCGAAGTGGACGGTGCCGCGGTCGGCACCGCGCCGCCCATGACACGCCTGACGCTGTCCGAAGGCACGCACACCATCACCGTGCGCAACGACGAATTCCCGCCCTTCACCACCACCGTGCAGGTCAGCGCCGACAAGCCCGTGAGCCTGCGTCACCGCTTCGCACCATGAACGCGCCGGGCCGTTCTCAAGCGTTCATCCCAGAGCGCGCAGCGCGGAGGGCAATCCAAGTGAACCGCCTTGCCTGCATCACCTTGATGGCCCTGACGGCGATGATGGCCGCCTGCGCCAGCCCGCCGCCCACCAAGCCCACCGGCGGCCTGGCCGAGTTGATGGACCGCCCCGGTGAACGCGCCCTGGTCGAAGGCATACGCGCCTACGACGACGGCCAGTACCCGCAGGCCGAGACCGCGCTGCGCAAGGCCCTGGCCGCAGGCCTGACCAGCCCACGCGACCGCGCCAGCGCGCACAAGCTGCTGGCCTTCATCACCTGCACCAGCGACAGGCTGGCCGAATGCGAAGCGCAGTTCCGCGCTGCCCGCAGCGCCGACCCGGCGTTCGCCTTGGGCCGCGGTGAGGCCGGCCACCCGCTGTGGGGCCCCGTGTACCGCAAGGTGATGCCAGCGTCTTGAGGGCGGTGTGTGCGGGGACGTGCAGGGGCGGCCGTATGATTCCGGCCGCCGATGACCGCAGCCACCACCACCGAAACCCCGTTCGAATGCCGGATGCGGGTCTACTGGGAAGACACCGACGCCGGGGGCGTGGTCTTCTACGCCAACTACCTGAAGTTCTTCGAGCGCGCGCGCACCGAATGGCTGCGCGCGTTGGGTGTGGGCCAGCAGGCGCTGCGCGACGCCACGGGCGCCATCTTCGTGGTCACCGATACCAAGGTGCGCTACCGCGCGCCGGCCCGGCTGGACGACGAGTTGCGTGTCACCGTGGCGCTGCGCCAGCGCGGCACGGCCAGCATGACCATCGCGCAACAGGCCTGGTGCGGCGACCGCCTGCTGGCTGAAGGCGACATCCGCATCGGCTGCGTGGACCACGGAACCTTCCGCCCACGCCGCATTCCGATTGAAGTGATCAGCACCCTCGTATGAAACAACCCCAAGCTCACTACGTTCGCAGCCCCCAAGGGGCGCGTCAGCGCCTTCGGGCGGCCGGGCAGCGCTGACATGAACAACGACCTGTCCATCACCGCCCTCGTCCTGCAAGCCAGCCTGGTGGTGCAACTGGTCATGGCGGGCCTCATGTTCACCAGCCTGGCCAGCTGGACGGTGATCTTTGGCAAGGTCTTCGGCCTGCGCAAAGTGCGCGGCAACAACGAAGAGTTCGAACGCGAATTCTGGTCCGGCCGCAGCCTCACCGACCTCAACACCGCCGTGAGCCAGAAGACCGAGAGCGCACCCATGGAACGCATCTTCGCCAGCGGCATGCGCGAATTCCTGAAGCTGCGCGAAAAGCGCCTGGATTCCGGTGCGCAGCTGGACGGCGCACGGCGCGCCATGCGGGCCAGTTTCCAGCGTGAGCTGGATGTCGTCGAAAGCAACTTGAGCTTCCTGGCCAGCGTGGGCTCGGTCAGCCCTTACGTGGGCCTGTTCGGCACCGTGTGGGGGATCATGCATGCCTTCGTGGGCCTGTCCAACATGCAGCAGGTGACGCTGGCCACGGTGGCGCCAGGCATCGCCGAAGCGCTGGTGGCCACGGCCATTGGCCTGTTCGCGGCCATTCCTGCGGTGGTGGCCTACAACCGCTTTGCGCGCGACATCGACCGCATCGCGATCCAGATGGAAACTTTCATCGAAGAGTTCTCCAACATCCTGCAGCGCAACGCCGGCCAGGCCGGTGCCACGACGACCTACGCGGGCCAGGCCGCAGGAAGCCGCTGACATGCCCGGCGTCGTGCAGCGCGGTGGCAGTGGCAGAGGCCGCCGCTCCATGAACGAGATCAACATGGTCCCGTTCATCGACGTGATGCTGGTGCTCTTGATCATCTTCATGGTCACCGCACCGCTGATCACCACCGGGGTGGTCGACCTGCCCAGCGTGGGCAAGAGCTCGCAGCGCCCGCAGAGTGTGGTGGAGGTCATCGTCGCCAGCGACGACAAGCTGCGCCTGCGTGAAGACCAGGGCGAACCGCAGGCCGTCACGTTCAGGGACCTGGCGTCGCGCGTGCGCAGCATCCAGGGTGGCAATGCCGACACGCCCGTGGTCATCAGCGCCGACAAGGCCGTGCGCTACGAAAGCGTGGTGAAGGTGATGGACACGCTGCAGCGCGCCGGCGTCAAGCGTGTCGGCCTGTCTGTCAAGCAAGGCAGCAACTGACCGCACGCATGGCCACCGCCATACTGGCCCAGGACAGCCTGCTGCCCCAGCCCACGGGCGGCCTGGCACCAGGCGCGCTGGCCGCGCTGGTGGTGCATGCGGGGCTCATCGCCGCGCTGACGCTCAGCATCGACTGGCGCAGCCACCAGCCCGAGGCCATCTCGGCCGAGCTGTGGGCCGCCGTGCCGCAAGTGGCCGCTCCACTGCCGCCGCTTCCGCCGCCGCCCGCGGTGGCAGTGCCCACACCAGCGCCGCCTGTGGCCAAGCCTGCGGTTCAGGCGCCCGTGCAGCGCGACGCCGACATCGCCATCGAACGCGACCGACGACTGAAAGCCGAGAAGCAGAAGGCCGACGACGACCTCAAGAAGGCAGAGGCCGATCGCAAACGCAAGGCCGACGACAAGAAGGCCGAAGACGACCGCAAGAAGCGCGAGGCAGCCGAAGCCGTGCGTGTGGCCGAAGAGAAGGCCGAAGACCAACGCCTGGCCAAGCAGCACCAGGAAAACGTGCGCCGCATGATGGGCCAGGCCGGCAGCGCGCCCAACACGTCGGGCAGCACCGGCAGCAGCGCGCAGAACGCAGCGCCATCGGCCAACTACCTGGGCCGCCTGCGCAAGATGGTGCGCGACCAGATCGTCTTCAATGGCACCGTACCCGGCAACGCCGCGGCCGAGGTGTCGGTGACCGTGGGGTCCAGCGGCACCATCATCAGCAGCACCTTCCACAAGCGCAGTGGCCACAAGGAGTGGGACGACGCCGTGATGCGCGCGCTGGAAAAGCTGGGCTCGCTGCCACGCGACACCGACGGCCGCGTACCGCCCAGCTTCACGCTGGTGTTCCGGCAGAACGACTGAAGCCGCTATCCGGCGCCGCACGGTAGCGGCCGACAAAGGCGCGGTCCCTGCGGTCTTTCCACCAGCCCACCCAGCGCCCTTGCGCGGACCAGCCACCCCAGGACAGGATGGCACCCCGGTCACCCGTGGAGATGAAGTCCAGCGTGCGCGCGGGCGGCTCGTAAGCGTGCAGCGGACCAGCGCCCACCAGTCCACGCAGGTTGAGCGTCAGCACCGCGCCGGCTTGACGGGCCCTGTCGCGCACCGCCAGCACTTCCGGGTGCGACTGGCTTTGCAGCGTGGCGCCAGTGACCACAAGACCCTGCTCGTCCAGGGCCAGCCCGCTGCCGTGCAGCCACGGGGGCGGCTCCCCGCTCATCGCTAGCACAGGTGCGTCACAGGCCACACGCGCACCGCTGCCCAGCACCACGGCACCGGGCTCCAGGGCACAGCAGCTGTCGCGGAAAACCGTGATGCGCTGCCGCGCCAGGGCGGCCAGGCCGCGCTGCATCACACCCGGGCTGCAGCCGGTCAGCGGCTCGGCGCCACCTGTGACCAGCGCCACACGGGCCCGTTCTTCACCGCGGCCGGACAAGCGCCGCGCCAGCGCCAACGCCAGTTCCACGGCGTGCTTGTCTGCACCCAGCACCACGACATCCAGCACGCGCCGCTCGGCCAGGTCCCACAAGCCGTCCAGCAGGCGCACGAAGTGTTCGGTGGGCTGCGTGAAGAGGCCCAGTCCGCGGGCGCCGGGAATGCAGTCGCGGTTCATCGCGGTACCGGTGTCCAGCGACAGCAGGTCGTAGTCCACCTGGCGCCCGTCCGTCAAGCTCACGCGCCGCGCCGCCGCGTCCAGACCCACCACGCCGCCTTCGATGAAGTGCACACGTGCGGCGGCCGCCAGCGGCGGCAGCGTGATGCTGCAGTCGTCCAGATGGCAGTGACCGGCCACCACACCCGGCACCATGTCGGCATGCACCTGACGCGCAAATGGAGTGACCAGCGCCACGTCCGCGCCGGCCAGCGGCTGCTGCGCCAGCGCCTGCAGCACCTGAAGATGAGCCGGGCCGCCGCCCAGCAAGAGAACTCTCTTGGACACGCGCCGGCTCTGGTGGCTCTTACAGCCGGTCCTGGCCAGCCACGGTGATGCGCGTCTCGGCTGCCGGCACCAGGTCCTTGCGGCCGGTGTCGTCCACGAAGCGCAGGCGCAGCGTGTAGACGCCGGGCGACAGGTACAGCGTGGCCTGCGTGGTGCCGTTGGCCAGGTCCAGGGCCTGCGCCACACCGCCATCGGGCCGCAGCACGTCCAGCATGAAGTAACCCAGGCCCTCACCGCCGAAGCCCTTGGGCGCAACGCCAAAACCGTCAGCCGCAAAGCGCACGTTGATGGGGCTGACCACGGGTTCGCCGTCACGCAGGTTGGTGATCACCGCACGCTTGCCTTCGGGCCGCGGGCGCGCCAGTTCGTCCTCGTACCAGGCCTTGCAGCTGGTGTCGAAGCTGGCCTTGTCCACTTTCAGCGGCGCCGTGCGCGGACCGCGCACGTTGATGCGCAGTTCCGGGCTGTAGACGAAGTAGGGCTTGTGGTCGTGGTCCGCAAACAGCAGGCGCAGCGTGTGCGCGCCGGGCGGCAGCGACAACACCGCGCCGGTCTGGCCCTTGCCGAAGTGCTTGTGGAAGTCGTTGAAAGGGATGGGCGTGCCGGGGTTGCCGGGCAGGCTGGCGTCCACCAGCATGTGGTGGTGGCCAGCCTTGGGGTGCGGTTTGCCCGCGGGGATCACGCCCATGCCGCGGATGGAAAAGTCGACGCGGAAAGGTGTATTCACCGTCATGCCATCGCGCAGGTTGGACACGTCCACCGCCGTGGGTTCCACCAGCCGCACACGCGTGCGGTCACGGGTGTGTTGCAGCCAGCAGGCGCGTTCCTGTTCGTCCGTGGGCAGCGGCTCGGCGCGCGCCGTTTGCACAGGGCACAGGGCCGCTGCACAGAGGGTGATTCCGGTCAGGCCCTGCATCAGGGGCCGCTTTTTCTTGAGCATGACTTGTGGATGTGGCCGACCTGCAAGCTGGTGCGCCCATTCTGTCACCGCACCCCGTTCAGGACACGCTTCCTCCGGTGTGGACGAGGTCGACCTTCACATGACGGGCGACTCGCAGGGCCAGCCGCACACCGCGCACCTGGTCAGCGAGCGTCAAGCCCACCAGCCCGGCGTGCGCGGCCTGCGCCGGCAGCAGCGGCACGTGCATGAAACCACCACGCACACCGCGGCGGCGACGCAGTTGGTGCATCAGGCCGAAGAGCACATGGTTGCAGACAAAGGTGCCCGCGGTCTGCGACACCTCGGCCGGCAAGCCTTCCCGCACCAGCGCGGCGACGATGGCCTTGATGGGCAGCGTGGCGAAGTAGGCCGCGGGCGCACCGTGCACGGCGGGCTGGTCTATGGGCTGGGCACCGGCGTTGTCCGCGATGCGTGCGTCGTCCACGTTGATGCCCACCCGTTCCACGGACAGCACCGAGCGGTTGGCGGCCAGGCCCAGGCACAGCACGGTGCGTGGGCGGTGGGTGTCCAGGGCCGCTGCCAGCACGTCCAGGGACTTGCCAAACACGCAGGGCAGCTGCACGGCTACGACGCACGCACCGTCGATCACTTCGCCGTCCAGCGCCCGCGCCACTTCCCAGGACGGGTTGATGGCATCGCCGCCAAAGGGCTCGAAGCCCGTCAGCAGCAGGCGTTCAGTTCGCCGGGCCATAACCACCGCCTCCTGGCGTTTCAATCACAAACAGGTCACCTGGCTCCATGGCCGCGGAGCCTATGTGCTGCAGCAGTTCGACACGCCCGTCCCGCCGCTCCACGCGGTTGATGCCCAGGGCCCCGGGCTGGCCACCCGCCATGCCAAAGGCCGGCACGGTGCGGCCGTTGCTCAGGATGCTGGCCGTCATGCGTTCCAGGAAGCGCACACGCCGCACACCGCCATCACCGCCCTTCCACTGCCCGGCGCCACCGCTGCCAGCGCGGATGGCATAACTTTCCAAGCGCACGGGGAAGCGGAACTCCAGCACTTCGGGGTCGGTCAGGCGCGAATTGGTCATGTGGGTCTGGACCACGCTGGTGCCGTTGAACCCCGGCCCAGCGCCGCTGCCGCCACTGATGGTCTCGTAGTACTGGTGCGTCTCGTTGCCGAAGGTGAAGTTGTTCATCGTGCACTGGCCAGCCGCCATCACACCCAGCGCGCCGTAGAGCGCGTTGGTGACGCAGGTGCTGGTCTCCACATTGCCGGCCACCACGGCCGCGGGTGGCAGCGGGTTCAGCATGCAGCCCGTCGGCACCACCACGTGCAGCGGCTTCAGGCACCCCGCGTTGAGCGGGATGTCGTCGTCCACCAGGGTGCGGAAGACATAGAGCACGGCCGCCATGGTGACGGCCTTGGGTGCGTTGAAGTTGTTGGGCAGCTGCGCGCTGGTGCCGGTGAAGTCGATGGTCGCTTCACGCTGCGCGGCATGCACCGTCACCTTGACATGAATCTGCGCCCCGTTGTCCAGCGGCAGCATGTACGCGCCGTCCTTCAGCGCGGTGATGACGCGACGGACACTCTCTTCCGCGTTGTCCTGCACGTGCTTCATGTACGCCGCCACCGTGCCGCGGCCGAACTGCGCCACCATGGCGTGCAGCTCTTCCACGCCCTTTTGGTTGGCGGCGATCTGCGCGCGCAGGTCGGCAATCGTCTGCTGCGGATTGCGCGCCGGGTAGGCGCCGCTGCGCAGCTGGACCAGCAACTCGGCTTCACGCAACTGTCCGCCGCGCACGAGCAGGAAGTTGTCGAACAGCACACCCTCTTCATCAATGGTCTTGCTGAACGGCGGCATGCTGCCCGGCGTGCTGCCGCCGATGTCGGCATGGTGGCCGCGGCTGGCGACGTAGAAGCTGGGCTTGCTGTCACTCGACTCCGTTTCAGATCCGGGTTTCCCGGTC
>JANOAM010000241.1:0-3499 GCA_031411215.1 Betaproteobacteria bacterium | reverse complement strand
ACCCGTTCTGAAGCACGACCCAGTTCTGTTCCAGCCTGCCGCTGACCTGCTTGAAGTCGAGCTTCTCGTAAAAGGCCTTGGAGGCCTTGATGTCCTTGACGGTGAGGCTGACGGAGAAGTTGCCGAGTTCCATGGCTTTCGTCTCCGCGGCCTCGGTGGACCGGGTGTTGGTCAGCGCGGCGATGGCGATCACGGCCAAGGCGCCGACGAGCGAGAGCTGCAGTGCTTTCATGCGGATCACCGAGAGCTGTTTTTCCACTGCGCCAGGTGGCGCGACAAAGCTGCTTACCTGAACAATCCCCTTTTCGGACCCTACTTCTGCCGATCTGCCGCAGGGTCACGACCTACCATCTCAAGCGATCCGACCGCATCCGATGGGAAAACTTGCCATGAGCATCCTGACAAGAAACAACGTGCGCATTGTGGGCGATGCGGGCCCCGTGCTTCTGTACGCGCACGGCTTCGGCTGCGACCAGAACATGTGGAGCCGCATCTGGCCTTCATTCACACAAACGCATCGGCAAGTCCTGTTCGACTATGTTGGAAGCGGGAAGTCTGACCGTGCAGCATTCTCACCGGAACGCTACGCCGGTCTGCACGGATACGCTCAAGACGTTGTCGAAGTCTGCGAATCGCTGAACCTAGATGGCCCGGTGACCTTTGTCGGACATTCGGTCAGCGCAAGTATCGGCATGCTGGCTTCCATTGCAAGGCCGGATCTTTTTGATCGTTTGATTCTGCTGGGGCCGTCCCCCTGCTTCCTCAACGATCCGCCTGACTACGCCGGTGGTTTCGAGCGTGCGGATCTGGAAGGTCTGCTGGACTTGATGGACCAGAACTACATGGGCTGGGCCAACTACCTGGCACCAGTGGTTGCGGGTGCTTCAGGCGCAGGCAAGGTCACTGAGGAACTGTCCGACAGCTTTTGTTCAACCGACCCCGCCGTGCAGCGCGTCTTCGCGCGCGCCACATTCTTTGCTGACAACCGCGCCGAACTTCGCGAAGTCACGCATCCTTGCTTGATTCTCCAACACCGCAGCGACGCACTGGCGCCGCTTGCCGTGGGCGACTACGTGCATCAGCACCTGAAGGGCAGCACGCTGGAGGTGCTGGATGTTGCGGGCCACTGTGCCCACATGAGCCACCCCGAGTTGGTGATTCAGGCCCTGCACCGCTACCTCGGCTCGGCCCGCTGAACGGGCCTGAGCGCCTGCAGACGCCATGCAACTTCTGAACCAGTTGCCATGTGCGGTGCTCATCACCGATGGCAACGGTCGGATTTCGTTTGCCAACACCGAGCTGCTGGCGCTGACCGGCCAATCGCTGCAGTCTTGCCTGACAGCACACATGGATGTGCTGTTTCCGGCGGCCAGCAAGATTTTTCTGCAGACGCATGTTTGGCCCAGCCTGCTGCGAGACGGCCGTTTGACCGAGGTTTACCTGCAGATCAACGCCGCCAATGGCGAGCGTGCTCCCGTCCTTTTGAACTGCCGCGACGGGCATTTCAAAGGCGTGCAAGCCTATGTTTGGACCTTCTTCGGTGCGCGGCAACGCCAGGAGTTTGAAGCTGCTCTTGTGGAGGCGCGCAGACGTGCCGAAGAGTCCCTTCGTTTGCAAACCCAGAGCGAGCGATTCAGTCGTTCAATTGCAGATTCGCTGCCAGGCCTGGTGGCGTTCTGGGACAAAGACCTGATTTGTCGCTTCGCCAACCATGCCTATGTCGAGTGGTTTGGCAAGGACCCGGCCGCCATGATCGGCAGCCACATCCGCGAGGTTCTGGGGGAGCAACTCTTTGCGGCCAATGAACTCCACATACGGGGTGCCTTGGCAGGGCAGGCCCAGCTCTTCGAACGTAGCATCATCAAGCCGTCGGGCGAGCGCGGCCACACACTCGCCAATTACGTCCCGCAAGCCGCGAATGGCCAGGTCACCGGCTTTCTGGTTCTGGTCAGCGACATCACCTCGTTGAAAAAAGTCGAAGCAGCCTTGCACGACGAGATGGCAGAGCGCGAGCGCATCCACGGCCAGCTCCGCCTGAGCCACGCGGCGCTTGAGGAAGCGCAACGGGTAGGGCGTATCGGCAGCTGGTCCTGGCAGGTGCAAGGCGATGTCGTGACGTGGTCCGACGAGCTCTTTCACATTCTGGGCTGCGCTCCCGAACGAGGCACGCCAAGCTACGCGCAGCAGGCGCAGTTGTACCGGCCAGAAAGCTTTGCCCGGTTGCAAGCCATGGTCGAGCGCGCGCTGGCCAGCGGCGAGCCCTATGGGCTTGAGCTGGAGTACGTGCGGCCTGACGGAAGGACCGGCTGGGTCGATGCCAGCGGCGAATGCGTTCGGAATGCCCAGGGCCAGGTTGTGGGGCTGCAGGGCACGGTTCAGGACATCACCGCCCGGCACTTGACCGAACAGAAGCTGGCCGCTAAATCGGTAGAACTCAGGCGTTCCAATGAAGAGTTGGAACGATTTGCCTACGTGGCCTCGCACGATCTGCAAGAGCCGCTGCGCATGGTGACGTCCTACGGCCAGCTGCTGACGCGGCGGCACCTGGCCGACTTGAAGCCCGAAGCGCAGGAGTTCGTGGCCTACATGGTGGACGGTGGCCAGCGCGCGCAGGCCTTGATCCGCGACCTGCTGAGCCTGGCGCGGCTGGACAGCCGGGCCAAGACCTGGGCGCCGGTGGATCTGCAGGCCACGCTGGCTGAAGTGCTGCGGCCGCTGCGCCTGCGCGTGCAGGAGACCGGCGCCCAGGTCACCCATGACCCCCTGCCCACCGTGGTGGGCGATGCCGGCCAACTCGGCCAGCTGATGGCCAACCTGCTGGGCAACGCGCTGAAATTCAGCGGCAAGGCGGCGCCCCTGGTGCACGTGGGCGCTGTTCGGCAGGGCGACGCCTGGTGCATCAGCGTGCGCGACAATGGGATCGGTATCGAGCCCCGATTCTTCGACCGGATTTTCCAGATGTTCCAGCGCCTGCACCTGCGAACCGAATACGAAGGCACCGGCATCGGCCTGGCCATCTGCAAGAAGGTGGTCGAGCGCCACGGCGGGCACATCGCCGTGGAGTCCACGCCAGGCCAAGGTGCGACCTTCCTCTTCACGCTGCCTGACCACGCGCAAGGCGTGAAGGCTGCCGCCGCGGCCCGCCAAGCCCCATGAGCATGGAAATCCTGCTGGTCGAAGACAACCCGGCCGACGTGCGGCTGGTGCGCGAGGCCTTGGCCGAGGGCGAGGTGCATGCAGGGCTGCACTGGTCGGCCTCGGGCGAAGACGCGCTGCACTACCTGCGCGGCACGGGCGCGCATGCCGACGCGCACGCCACCCCCGACCTGGTGCTGCTGGACCTGAACCTGCCCGGGCTGAATGGGCAGGAGGTGCTGGCGGCCATCAAGTCCGACCCGGCGCTGCTGCGCATTCCGGTGGTGGTGCTGACCTCGTCGGCCAACCCGGCCGACGTGCACGCCGCCTACGGCCAGCATGCCAACGCCTACCTCGTCAAGCC
>JANOAM010000240.1:0-3039 GCA_031411215.1 Betaproteobacteria bacterium | reverse complement strand
GCTGGGCCGGCCTGCCATCGTCTTCGCGCCGAACAAGACACTGGCCGCGCAGCTGTACAGCGAGTTCCGCGAGTTCTTCCCGCGCAACGCGGTGGAGTACTTCGTCAGCTACTACGACTACTACCAGCCCGAGGCCTACGTGCCGCAGCGCGACCTGTTCATCGAAAAGGACAGCGCGATCAACGAGCACATCGAGCAGATGCGCCTGTCAGCCACCAAGAGCCTGCTGGAGAGGCGCGACGTGATCATCGTGGCCAGCGTCAGTGCCATCTACGGCATCGGCAACCCGGCCGACTACCACAAGATGGTGATGACGCTGCGTGTGGGCGACAAGATGAGCCAGCGTGACGTGATCGCGCAGCTGATCCGCATGCAGTACAAGCGCAACGAGGTCGACTTCAGCCGTGGGTCTTTCCGCGTGCGCGGCGACACCATCGACGTGTTCCCGGCCGAACACAGCGAGCTGGCCTTGCGCATCGAGCTGTTCGACGACGAAGTGGAAACACTGCAGCTGCTGGACCCGCTGACCGGCCGCATCCGGCAGAAGATCCCGCGTTTCACCGTCTACCCGAGCAGCCACTACGTGACGCCGCGGGAACGGGTGGTGGACGCGATCACCACCATCAAGGATGAATTGCGCACGCGGCTGGACGAGTTCGTCAAGAGCGGCAAGCTGGTGGAGGCGCAGCGGCTGGAGCAGCGCACACGCTTCGACCTGGAGATGCTGCAGGAAGTGGGTCACTGCAAGGGCATCGAGAACTACACGCGCCACCTCTCAGGCGCGCAGCCCGGCGAACCGCCGCCCACCCTGGTGGACTACCTGGCGAAAGACGCGCTGATGTTCCTGGACGAGAGCCACGTGCTGATCGGCCAGTTCAGCGGCATGTACAACGGCGACCGCGCGCGCAAGACCACGCTGGTGGAGTACGGCTTCCGCCTGCCCAGCGCGCTGGACAACCGGCCGCTGAAGTTCGAGGAATTCGAACGCAAGATGCGCCAGGCGGTGTTCGTGTCGGCCACTCCTGGCAACTGGGAAAAGGAACACACCGGCGCCGTGGTGGAACAGGTGGTGCGCCCCACCGGCCTGGTCGACCCCGAAGTGGAAGTGCGCTCCGCGCGCACGCAGGTGGACGACGTGCTGCAGGAGATCCGCATCCGTGTGGAGATCAACGAGCGTGTGCTGATCACCACGCTGACCAAGCGCATGGCCGAACAGCTGACGGAATACCTCAGCGACAACGGCGTCAAGGTTCGCTATCTGCACAGCGACGTGGACACGGTGGAGCGAGTGGAGATCCTGCGCGACCTGCGTCTGGGTACTTTTGATGTGCTGGTGGGCATCAACCTGCTGCGCGAGGGCCTGGACCTGCCGGAAGTGTCGCTGGTGGCCATCCTGGACGCCGACAAGGAAGGCTTCCTTCGCGCCGAGCGCAGCCTGATCCAGACCATTGGCCGCGCGGCACGCAACATCAACGGCCGTGCCATCCTCTATGCCGAGAAGATGACGGATTCCATGAAGGCTGCCATCGGCGAAACCGAGCGCCGCCGCAACAAGCAGATCGCGCACAACCTGGCGATGGGCATCACCCCACGCAGCGTGAGCAAGCGCATCCGGGACATGATCGACGGCGTGGTCTCGGACAAGACGGCCAAGGACGACTTGAAGGCCGCCAAGGCCGCGGCCGAGGTCGAGGCGATGAGTGAAAAGGACTTGGGCAAGCGCATCAAGCTGCTTGAAAAACAGATGCTGGAACACGCCAGAAATCTGGAGTTTGAGAAGGCCGCGCGTGTGCGCGACCAACTGTCCGTTCTGCGTGAGCAGGCCTTTGGTGCCAGCGTGGCGGACGTGGTGCCGCTCGTGGTGCCGATCAGCACCGCGCCCAGCAAGGCGGGCGGAGCCGGCCGATGATCCCGCGCATCAAGCAGTGGCTCAGTGGCGAAGTGCCGCAACCCGCCGCCCAGACGCGCATCCTGATGGTCTGCACCGGGAACATCTGCCGTTCACCGACCGCCGAAGGTGTGCTGCGCAAGAAACTGGAGCAGGCAGGCCTGCAAGGCGTTGTGGTGGTGACTTCGGCTGGCACCCAGGGCTACCACACAGCCGAGCCGCCGGACCCGCGTGCCGTGAAGGCCGCCGCCGCGCGCGGCTATGACATCACCCGCGTGAAGGCGCGGCCCATGCGTCCGGAAGACTTCTCGGCCCACCAGTGGGTCCTGGCCATGGACCGCGGCCATCTGGAATGGCTGCGCAAGCGCGCCCCGGCAGGCGCCCCAGCGCGTGTCGGGCTGCTGATGCCCTTTGCCAGTCGCCACCCCGGGCTGGATGAGGTGCCGGACCCGTACTACGGCGGGCCGGACGGCTTCGAACGCGTGCTGGACATGGTGGAAGACGCCTGCGACGGCGTCGTCGCACGCCTGCGGGCGGGGCAACCCCTGGTGCGCGAATCGGCCTGAGGCGCCAACGCCCGGGCCAGGCAAAGCCGGAGCGAATCAGTCGGGCTTCTGGTATAGTTGACTGATTCGCTCGGGATCAGTTTGCAGTCTTTGTCCAGGACAAGCTGGCGGCCACTCCCCCACAGATTCACAACCCCAGCGGCGCCCAGCGCCAGGAGGTTTGCACATGCGTTTGACCACCAAAGGCCGCTTCGCCGTCACGGCCATGATCGACTTGGCCCTGCGGTCCAGCAATGGACCCGTGGCCCTGGCCGCCATCAGCCAGCGCCAGCAGATCTCGCTGTCCTACCTGGAACAGCTGTTCGGCAAGTTGCGCCGTCACGAACTGGTGGAAAGCACACGCGGCCCGGGCGGCGGTTATTCGCTGGGCCGTGGGGCGGGCGAGATCACGGTCGCCGACATCATCGTGGCCGTGGACGAGCCTATTGACGCCACCGGCTGCAGCGGCAGCGAGCACTGCATGGGCGAAGACACGGGCAAGTGCATGACACACGATCTGTGGGCGGGCCTCAACGCCAAGATGATCGAGTTCCTGGACTCGGTGTCCCTGAAGAAGCTGGTCGACGAACAGCTGGCCAAGGGCGT
>JANOAM010000239.1:0-8512 GCA_031411215.1 Betaproteobacteria bacterium | reverse complement strand
CTTCTGCGAGATCTCGACGAAGACCTTCTCGGCCTGCGCACCGAAGATTTCGACCTTGGCCACGTCGGGCACACGCAGCAGCTTCTGGCGGACCCGGTCTGCCTGCACACGCAGTTCCTCACGCGTGAAGCCATCGGCCGACAGCGCAAAGATGGACCCGTAAACGTCGCCGAAATCGTCGTTGAAGACCGGGCCGATGACGCCGGTGGGCAGCGTGGACCGCATGTCGCTCACGCGCTTGCGGGCCTGGTACCAGCTGCCCGCCACCTCCTTGGACGGCGACGAGTCCTTCAGCTGAAGGATGGTCAGCGACTCGCCTGGCTTGGTGTACGAGCGGATCTTGTCGGAATACGGCACTTCCTGCAGCGTGCGCTCGATCTTGTCGGTGACCTGTTCGGCCATCTGCTGTGCGCTGGCGCCGGGCCAGAAGGCCTGCACCACCATTGCACGGAAGGTAAAAGGCGGGTCTTCGTCCTGCCCCAGCTGGAAGTAGGCGGCAACGCCCAGCACCATCAGCACCACCATCAGGTAGCGTGTGAGCGCCGGGTGCTCCAGCGCCCAGCGGGAGATGTTGAAGCGCGAAGGCGTCACGCCGCTGTCGTCGTGGCTCATGTCGGGCGCCTTCTCAGCGGCTGGCGACAGAAGCTGCCGCCTGCGGGGCCAGCGCGGTGGACGCATCGCCATCGTAGAACTTGACCTTCTGGCCCGGTGTCAGGGCGTGCACGCCGGCGGTCACGACGGTTGCGCCGGGCACCACGCCGCTGGCCACCATCACCTCGTTGCCGTCGGCACCGGCCACGACCACGGGCTGCATCTGCACCGTCATGCTGGCCCGGTCCAGCACCCACACGGCCGTCTGCCCCTGCTGGCGCATCACGGCGGTCAAGGGCAGCTTGATCACCCCTTCTCGCTTGGGCAGATCCACCACCACGGTCATGGTCTGGCCCAGTTGCACCGGCGCAGCACCCACGTCGGCCTTGACGAGGAAAGTCCTTGTCGCGGGGTCGGCCGCAGCGGCCACTTCGCGCACGGTCGCAGGCACCGGCGCACCGCCGCCCCAGGGACGCACGCGGATAGCGCCCGGCTTGCCCTGCAGCACACGCACGCCGGCCGCGGCATCTTCCGGCACGGCGAAAACCACATCTCGTGCGCCGTCATGCGCCAGCCGCACGACAGGCGTGCCGGCGGCCAGCACGGTGCCAGGCTCGGCATCCACCCCAGTGATGACGCCGGCGGCCGTGGCCGTGAGTGCGGCGTAGCCTGCCAGGTTGCCCTGCACCGCCGCCTGGGCCTTGGCCTGGTCCAACAGCGCCCTTTGCGCCTGCAGCGTGGTGTCGCGTCGCTCCAGTTCCAGCGAACTGATGAAACCCTGGTCGCGCAACTCCCTGTAGCGCTTGAACTCCGTGCCCGCCAAGTCGTAAGCAGACTGCGCGGCACGCAAGGCGGCCTGGGCTGCGTCCTGCTGCAGCTTCAGGTCCACAGGGTCCAACTGGGCCAGCACCTGCCCGGCCTTCACACGCTGACCGACTTCGGCCGCCCGACTGGTGAGCTTGCCGGCGACACGAAAACCCAGGCGGGACTCCGTGCGGGCACGCACCTCGGAGGCGTATTCGTGCGAGCCACCGACGCTGGCCGCCGACAAGCTCATCGTCCGCACAGCACGTATAGGTTCGGGCGCCGCTTCCTGCTTCGAACAAGCCCCCAACGCGGCAGCAGAAACCAGAAGGATGACGAGTGAGGAGCGTACGTTCATGGCTTCGGCCGGGCTGGGCGGTGAAAGGAACGGTTGAAGATAATGACTGACCGGTCAGTAATATAGAGTCCGCCCGAAGCCCTGTCAACGGCCCCGCTCCCCGCAGAACGCCTGCGCGAAATCGGCCCGCGCAGCAGTCAGAATCGCCCGCGTGAGCGTTGATCACTACGAAAACTTCCCCGTTGCCAGCATCCTGTGCCCGCCCGCCATCCGGCCCGCGGTGGCGGCCATCTACCACTTCGCGCGGACGGCCGACGACGTCGCCGACGAAGGCGACGCCAGCACCGCAGAACGGGTTGCGGCACTGCGGGCCTACCGTCAGGACTTGGGCGCCGCCTTGGCCGGCGGGGCTGTGTCCGCGCGCTGGCCTGGCGTGTTTCGAGCCCTGGCTTTGCAGGCCCAGCGCTTTCAGCTGCCCAGGCCGCTGTTGCACGACCTGCTGGATGCCTTCGAACAGGACGCCGGCAACCCGCTCTACACCGACCGCGCACAGCTGCTGGACTACTGCCGCCGGTCCGCCAACCCGGTTGGCCGGCTCTTGTTGCACCTGTACGGCATCCAGGACGCTCAGTCGCTGCGCCAGTCCGACGCCATCTGCAGCGCGCTGCAGCTCATCAACTTCTGGCAGGACCTCAGCGTCGACGGCCCACGTGGGCGCCACTACGTGTGCGCAGCCGACCGCGAAGCCCATGCCGTGACGCTGGATGAGTTGAAGGCCGGCACCGACAGCCCACGCGCAAGGGCCCTGGTGCGCAGCTTGGCCGATTGGGCCGAGGGCTTGATGCACGAAGGTCAGCCGTTAGCCCTGCTTGTGCCCGGCCGCGCAGGGTGGGAGCTGCGGCTGGTCGTTCAGGGTGGTCTGGCCATTCTTGAGAAAATCCGCGCCATGGACCATGCCACGCTGCTCAAGCGCCCAACCCTCCGCGCCTGGGATGTGCCCCGGCTGATCTGGCGCGCCTGGCGCATGGGTGCACACCGCGTCGGACCGCACGCATGACACCTGAGCAGTACGTGCAGGACAAGGCCGCCGCCAGCGGCTCGTCGTTCTACTACGCCTTCCTGTTCCTGCCGGCGCCGCGGCGTGCTGCCATCACGGCCTTCTACGCCTTCTGCCGCGAGGTCGACGACGTGGTGGACGAGATCGCCGATCCGTCCGTCGCGGCCACCAAACTGCAGTGGTGGCGCAAGGAAGTCGGCCAGGCTTTTGCGGGTACGCCCAGCCACCCCGTGATGCGCGCATTGATGCCGCTGGCGCCCAGCTTCGCCATCCAAGAAGCCCACCTGCAGGCCGTCATCGAAGGCTGCCAGACCGACCTGGAGCAGACCCGCTTCCTGGATTTCCCGGCCCTGCAGCGCTACTGCCACCTGGTGGCCGGCGTGGTGGGTGAGGTCGCAGCCAACATCTTCGGCCGCACGCAGGACGCCACGGTGCAGTACGCGCACCAGCTGGGCCTGGCGATGCAGCTGACCAACATCATCCGCGACGTGGGCGACGACGCCCGCCGCGGGCGCATCTACCTGCCCGTGAGCGAACTGCAGCGCTTTGACGTGAAGGCGCATGAACTGCTGCAACGCAAGGCGCCCTGGGGCTACAGCGACCGTTTCCAGGCCCTGATGCGTTTCCAGGCCGAACGCGCCCACGCCAGCTACGACGCCGCGATGAGGCTGCTGCCCGACGCCGACCGCGTGGCGCAAAAGCCCGGGCTGATGATGGCCAACATCTACCGGCAGCTGCTGCGCGAGATTGAATCGCAGCACTTCCAGGTGCTGCACCAGCGCACCTCGCTGACGCCACTGCGCAAGCTGTGGATTGCCACCGCCACGCACCTGCGCGGGCATTGAGCTTGCGGCCCGCATGAAGCTGGCCGTCGTTGGTGGAGGCTGGGCCGGCTTGGCCGCGGCCGTGCGCGCCACCGAAGCCGGTCACCAAGCCACGCTGTTCGAGATGGCCGCGCACTGGGGTGGCCGGGCGCGTGCGGTCGATGTCGACGGCCTCTCGCTGGACAACGGGCAGCACATCCTCATCGGCGCCTATGTGCGCACGCTGGCACTGATGGCCACCGTGGGCGCCGATGCTGAAGGCGGGCTGCTGCGCCTGCCGCTGACGCTTCGCTACCCCGACGGCCGCGGCTTGCGCATGCCCGCCGGGCCCGCCTGGCTGGTCTTTGGACTGGCCGTGCTGCGTGCGGTGGGCTGGACCTGGCGCGACAAGCTGTCCCTGATGCGCGCGGCGCTGGGCTGGGCGCTGTCCGGCTTCCGCTGCGACGAAACGGCGACGGTGGAGCAGTTGTGCGCCGCGTTGCCGTGGCGAGTCCGCCAGCTGATGATCGACCCGCTGTGTGTCGCCGCGCTCAACACGCCGGCGGCCGCCGCCAGCGGCGCGGTCTTCCTGCGTGTGCTGCGCGACGCCTTGTTCTCGGGCGTGGGCTCGGCCGACCTGTTGCTGCCGCGGCAAACGCTGTCTCGCTTGCTGCCGGAACCTGCTGCGGCTTGGCTGCTGCAGCACGGCGCCAAGCTGTGCCAGGGCACCCGTGTGGACCTGCTGGCACGCGACGGCAATGGCTGGCAGGTCAACGGCGAGGCCTTTGACCATGTGGTGCTGGCCTGTCCGCCTGGCGAAGCGGCCCGCCTCGCGGCCCCGCATGCGCCCGACTGGGCCGCCATCGCAGCCGGCTTCAGCTACGAACCCATCGTGACGGTCTATGTCACCAGCGAAGGCACACGCCTGCAGCAGCCCATGACCGCCTTGGTCGAAGGCCCGCAGGCCCCGGCTCAGTTCGTGTTCGACCACGGGGCGATGGCTGCCACGCCCGGTGTATTCGCCTTTGTCGTGAGCGGCGCACGAGCCTGGGTCGATCAAGGCCTGGCGGCCACCGGCACGGCCGTGCTGCTGCAAGCCAGCTGTGACTTTCCGCCGGGCACCTGGGCCACACCACCGCGCGTGCTGCGGGTGCTGGCCGAGAAGCGCGCCACCTTCCGCTGCGTGCCAGCGCTGGTGCGTCCGACACAACAGGTCGCGCCCGGCCTGGTCGCAGCGGGCGACTATGTGGCAGGCCCCTACCCCGCCACACTGGAAGGCGCGGTGCGCAGTGGCGAGGCGGCGGCAGGCCTGGTCCAGGCCAGCACCTGAATATCGTTATGCAGACGGCCGTTCCGCGATGCAAAATCAAAACTCACACGCGGCCCCACCCCGGCATGAGCACCAAGGACAACACCACTCCCACCATCCAGGTTCTGGAGCGCACCTTCGCGCTGCTGGACACGCTGGCGTCGCACCAGGACCCGGTGTCGCTGAAGGAGATCAGCGAGACCACGGGCCTTCACCCGTCCACCGCTCACCGCATCCTCAACGACCTGACGCTGGGCCGCTATGTCGAACGCCCGCAAGCCGGCACCTACCGTCTGGGCATGCGGCTGCTGGAGCTGGGCAATCTGGTGAAAGAGCGGCTGGACGTGCGCGAGGCGGCGCTAGGCCCCATGCGTGAACTGCACAAGCTCACGCACCAGGCGGTGAACCTGTCGGTGCGCCAGGGTGACGAGATCATTTACATCGAACGCGCCTACAGCGAACGCAGCGGCATGCAGGTGGTGCGCACCGTGGGCGGCCGTGCGCCCTTGCATCTGACTTCGGTGGGCAAGCTGTTCCTGGCCCACGATGAATCCGTGCGCGTGCGCGCCTACGCCGCGCGCACGGGGCTCACGGGCCACACCCGCAACAGCATCACCGATGTGCAGCGCCTGGAAAAGGAGCTGACGCAGGTGCGCGGCAGCGGCGTGGCGCGTGACGACGAAGAACTGGAACTGGGCGTGCGCTGCGTCGCCGCGGGCGTCTACGACGACCAGGGCAAGCTGCTGGCGGGGCTGTCGATCTCTGCGCCGGCGGACCGGCTGGAAGACGGCTGGACGGACCGCGTGAAGTCCACCGCCGCGCAGATCTCGTCTGCGCTGGGCTACCGGGGCTGAGCGCCCGGGCCTGCCAAGCTGGACAGCAAGGGATTTGACCGCATCCACGTACGGATGCGTTCGGCGTCACCAATCCGGGAGTACTTCCCGGCGGAATCCAGTAGCACCATGATCAGCCGGCGGCCCGCCAGTTGCGTCTGCATGACCAGGCAACGGCCGGCAGCGGAGATGTAGCCGGTCTTCTGCAGGCCGATCTCCCAGTCCGGGTTGCGCACCAGCCCATTGGTGCTGCGGAAGGCCACCGGACGGCGGCCCATGGGCACGATCATTTCCTGCGAAGTGGACAGGTCGCGGATGATGGGGTGTTCAAAGGCGGCGCGCACCAGGCGCGTCAGGTCCTGCGCACTGGACTGGTTGCTGGCGGACAGGCCCGTGGGTTCCACGTAGCGCGTGTCGGCCATGCCCAGTTGCGAAGCCTTGTTGTTCATGGCGCTGACAAAGGTGTCGATGCCGCCAGGGAAGCTGCGGCCCAGCACATGCGCCGCGCGGTTTTCAGATGCCATCAGCGCCAAGTGCAGCATGTCGCCACGCGACAGCTGCGTGCCCTCACGCAGGCGCGACTTGCTGCCCGCGGTGGCGGCCACGTCGTCCTTGGACACCACCAGCATCTCGTCCAGCGGCAGCGAGGCTTCGGTTACCACCAGAGCGGTCATCAACTTGGTGATGGACGCAATGGGCAACACGGCGCTGGGGTTCTTGCTGAACAGCACTTCGTCAGTGTCCTGGTCAATGACCAGCGCGACACTGGACTTCAAGGCCAGTTCATCGCCTGAGGCATGCAGGCCAGCGATCTGGCCGTAAGACGGACGGGCCGGCACCACAGCAGCACGCAACTTGCGCGGCGTGCGCGCCTTCGCGGTGATCTTGGCCGCCGGCTTGACGACCTTGGTGGACTTGACACTTTTGGTGGGTTTGGCGGACTTGGCTTTGGGGCTCTGCTGAGACACCTCGGCGGCCAGCGCCGGCTGCATGACCACACACGCCAGCGCCAAGGACGCCAGCACAGCCGCCCAACGCCTCACCAGAACCCCAATTTGTGCCGCCAAAGTGGACCCCACAGACCTGCACCTGTGCAAAGGTGCAGGTTAACCAAAAACGCGCACAAATTCAATCGCTTGCGCAAGCTTTCTCAAGTGGTATTCCCAGCCGGGAATACCCCAAGACGCATGGCTCGTGCAGGCGCTGGCTGGATTTCAGCCTTGGGCAGCCACCCGGTCGGCGTTGCTGTGCAGCTTGTTCAGAGCCGACAGATAGGCCTTCGCGGACGCCACCACGATGTCCGGGTCTGCGCCTACCCCGTTCACCACGCGGCCGCCATGCTGCAGTCGCACAGTGACCTCGCCCTGGGATTCTGTGCTGCCCGAGGTGATGGCATTGACCGAATAGAGCATCATTTCCGCGCCACTTTTGACCTTGGACTCGATGGCCTTCAGGCTCGCGTCTACCGGGCCATTGCCGTCGCTGCTGGCCTTGTGCTCCACCGCACCGGCGGTGAACACCACGCTGGCCTGCGGCCGCTCTCCCATGGCGGAGTGCTGGTTCAGGGCCAGCAGGCGGTAGTGCTCGGACTCGGCGGTGACGCTCTCGTCACCGACGAGGGCGATGATGTCCTCGTCGAAGATCTCGCTCTTGCGGTCGGCCAGGTCCTTGAAGCGTGCGAAGGCGGCGTTGATCTCGCCTTCGGATTCGAGTTCGATGCCCAGTTCGTGCAGGCGCTGCTTGAAGGCGTTGCGGCCACTCAGCTTGCCCAGCACGATCTTGTTGGCGGCCCAGCCCACGTCTTCGGCACGCATGATTTCGTAGGTGTCGCGGGCCTTGAGCACGCCGTCCTGGTGGATGCCGCTGGCGTGCGCAAACGCGTTGGCGCCCACCACCGCCTTGTTGGGCTGCACGACGAAGCCCGTGGTCTGGCTGACCATGCGGGACGCCGCCACGATCTGCGTGGTGTCTATGCCCAAGTCCAGCCCGAAGTAGTCGCGGCGCGTGCGCACCGCCATCACCACCTCTTCCAGGCTGCAGTTGCCGGCACGTTCGCCCAGTCCATTGATGGTGCACTCGACCTGGCGCGCGCCACCGATCATCACGCCGGCCAGGGAGTTGGCCACCGCCATGCCCAGGTCGTTGTGGCAATGCACGGACCAGATGGCCTTGTCGGAGTTGGGCACACGCTCGCGCAGCTTGCGGATGAAGTCGCCGTAGAGCTCGGGGATCGCGTAGCCCACGGTGTCGGGGATGTTCAGCGTGCGGGCACCTTCCTTGATCACGGCTTCCAGCACGCGGCACAGGAAGTCGGGGTCGGAGCGGTAGCCATCCTCGGGCGAGAACTCGACGTCGTCGCACAGGTTGCGGGCAAAGCGCACCGACAGCTTGGCCTGCTCGAACACCTGGTCGCGCGTCATGCGCAGCTTCTTCTCCATGTGGAGTTCGCTGGTGGCGATGAAGGTGTGGATGCGCGCACTGGCCGCGCCCTTCAGTGCTTCCGCGGCACGCGAGATGTCGCGGTCGTTGGCACGCGCCAGCGAACAGACCGTAGAGTCCTTGATGGCCGCGGCGATGGCCTTCACGGCTTCGAAGTCACCGTTGCTGGACGCTGCAAAACCGGCTTCGATCACGTCCACGCGCAGCCGCTCCAGTTGCCGCGCGATGCGCAGCTTTTCGTCGCGCGTCATCGAGGCGCCGGGCGACTGTTCGCCGTCACGCAAGGTGGTGTCGAAGATGATGAGCTTGTCGGTCATGGTCGTGCTTTCTGGGCTGGAGGTGTTTCACACGCAGCGCTGGAAATGACAACGGCCCGCT
>JANOAM010000238.1:0-4290 GCA_031411215.1 Betaproteobacteria bacterium | reverse complement strand
CTCAACAGCAACTTCACCTACGCGCTGGACCGCCCAACTGATGGCGACCAGTTCAAGCAGCGCGACCAGCGCCATGTCACAGGGCTTGATGCCAGCCACAGCGTGGGCCACCAGCTGGGCGGGCTGGAGGCGCGCAGCGAGATCGGCCTGTCCCTGCGCCAGGACCGTGTGCGTGTGGGCCTGTACGACAGCGTGGCCAGGCGCATCACGACCACCGTGCGTGAGGATGAAATCCGCGAAACGCTGGGCGGCGTGTACGCGCAGACGGCGGTGGACCTGCCCGGCAAACTGCGCGCCATCGTCGGTGCACGCGCCGACCATGTGGACAACCGCGTCCACGCGCTGACGCTGACCGCCAACGGGGGCCGCAGCAGCGCCACGCTGCTGTCGCCCAAGTTGAGCCTCATTGCCCGGCCCTTTGACAAGACCGAGTTCTTCTTCAACGCCGGCCGCGGCTTCCACAGCAACGACGCTCGCGGCACCACCACGACGCAAGAGCCGCGCGGCGGTGGTGCGGTGGACAAGGTACCGCCACTGGTGGCTTCACGCGGCTACGAGCTGGGCGCACGCACGGAGGCGATCCGCGGCCTGCAGACCTCCATCGCGCTGTGGAAACTGGACTTTGCTTCCGAGCTGGTCTACGTGGGCGACGCCGGCGTCACCGAAGCCAGCGGTGCGTCCACCCGGCGTGGCGTGGAGATCAACAACCGCTGGGTGCCCGTGCCCTGGTTTCTGCTGGACGCGGACCTGGCCTGGACACACGCACGTTTCCGCAACGGGGATCGCATTCCCAATGCCGTGGACCATGTCGCGTCGGTGGCGGCCACGCTGCGCGAGCTGCGCGGCTGGTCGGCCAGCCTGCAGTGGCGCTACCTGGGCAGTGGCGCGCTGGTGGAAGACAACAGCGAACGCGCGCGTTCATCGCTCACCACCAACCTGCGTGTCGGCTACCAGATCAGCCGGCAGGCGGAACTGACGCTGGATGTCTTCAACCTGCTGGACCGCAAGGTCAACGACATCCAGTACCTCTACGAATCCCAGCTGCCCGGTGAAGCCGCACCCGTGACCGACCGCCATGTGCACGCCGCCGAACCGCGCAGCGCACGTCTGACCCTGCAGGTCCGCTTCTGAGATTGCTGGGCCGCCACAATGCCCGCATGTCAGAGGAAAGTCAGATCGTCGTGCCCGAGTCTTTCATCGCCCTGTACCGCGAACCGGGGCGCCTGAAGTTGTCGGCGCCGCGCGCCGAGATCGCCGAACGGCACGAGTTCTGCGACGACCTGGCCCAGATGCTGACGGACCAGGCACAGACCAAGCTGTGGGAGCTGGGCGTCACCGAAGCCGACGTGCTGGAACGCATGCTGCGTGGCCTGCGTGCGCAAGACTCGGTCGTCAACGACAAAGAAGCCGTGTGGGTGACCACACGGCTTGCGGAATTGCTGGGCTGGCCGGCACTGCCGGCCAGCACCACAGGCTTGGCTTAGAAGATTGGCTTAGAAGCGATAGGTAGAGCGGCCAGTTACCGCGTCGATGCGCCACGACGCGCCCTTGGGCTTGGTGGCGCCCACTTCGTCTGCGATGGACGCGATGTCCTTGCGGCCGGCCGACATGGCCTTGGCGCGGGCCAGCACTTCTTCCGGCGCGGTGCTCTGGGTCGGCAGCGTGGCGCTGTCCGTGCCCATGCTCTTCTGGATGCTGGCGGCGGCCAGCAGCAGCAGCGGGTCCTTGCGGGCATCGCCCAGGGCCACCAGGCGGTTGACCAGTTCCAGTTGCTGGACCATGGCGGGCGACAGGCCCTTTTCGTCTTGGGCCAGGGCGTTGCCGGCGTTGAAGGCCATCAGGGTGGCGGCGGACAGGGCGATCAGCTTGCTCTTCATGGGAGGTTCCTTTTCAGCGGGTGACGACAGATTTTGCGGGTGGGCCGCCCGGTTGAATGAAGACTCTTTGGCGGCTGCACTGGTGTACGCAACACTGTTCACGGAAAAGGCTCATGGCCTGAAGGCGAACAACTATTCGTCGCTGCCGCCTCGCCAGCGCGCCACGTCCGGGGGCGACACCGGGCTGGCCTGGGCGCCCCAGCTGCGGCGCAGGAAGGTGGCGACTGCGGCCATCTGGTCCTCGTTCAGCACATGGGCAAAGGGTGGCATGCCAAAGGGCCGTGGCCGCGCCGCCGTGGCCGCGCCAAAACCGCCCAGCGCGATGGCGCGCACCAGATTGGCGGCCGGTTCCTGCGTCACCAGGCGGTTGCCGGCCAGCGGCGGCGCAGCCCAGCTTCCGTCCGGCAGCTGGCCACCTTCGCCAGCTGCCCCATGGCAAGCGGCACAGTGGTCGCGGTACAGGCTTTCTCCCTGCTGCACACGCTGGGCCACCAGGGCGGGTTCGCGCAGCGGCACGGGGGCCGGATCAGGCTGCTGCGGCACGGTCTTCAGGTAGACCGCCATGGCGCGCAGGTCGGCTTCTGGCAAGTGCTGGGTGCTGCGGCTCACCACCTCGGCCATGGGGCCTATCACGCGAAAGCCCGCATGGGCGCGGCCGTCTGCTACCGCGCCGGTCTTCAGCAGCGCCACGATGTCCTCCACCGGCCACGCCGCCACGCTGGCCTCACCGGCGCGTGTGAAGGCCGGCGCATACCAGTTGCGGGTGGGGATCAGCCCGCCGCCAAAACCGGCGTCGGCCGTGGCGCCCAGCGCGTTGCGGCCACCGTGGCAGGCCACGCAGTGACCGGGGCCGTTGACCAGGTAGGCGCCGCGGTTCCACTCCGCAGTCTGGGTCGCGTCAGACTGGAATTCACCGGCACGGAAGAAGGCCAGGCGCCAAGTCGCCAGGGCCAGCGGCGTGCCGTAGGGCCAGCGCAGGTCCTGCGGGTGGTTGGCCTGGCTCATGGGCGGCAGCGTGCGCAGGTAGGCAAAGAGCGCGTCGCTGTCAGGCCGCGTGATGCGCGTGAACTCGGTGTAGGGGAAGGCCGGCACCAGGCGGCGGCCATCAAAGCCCTGGCCGTGGTGCAGCGCGCGCCAGAAGTGCGCGGCGGTCCAGCGGCCCAGACCGGTGTCCGCATCGGGCGTCAGGTTGCCGGCGTAGACGGTGCCGAAGGGCGTGCCGATGGCGCGGCCACCGGCATAGGGCGCGCCGCCGCGTGCGGTGTGGCAGGCGGCGCAGTTGCCAGCCAGGGCCAGCAGGCGGCCGCGTTCGATGAGGTCCGGCGTGGCGGCGGCGGCTGTGGCGTCCTGCAGCGGCTGCTCACGGTCCAGCAGCAGCGGCGCAGCCGCCAGCACCGCAGCAAGCAGCAAGACCCCCAACAGCACGCGCTTCACCGTCAAGGCGACACCTTGGGCACGCTGCCGCAGGCCATGGGGGGCGCCTCGCGCGAAGGAGGCGCGGCGTGTGCCAGTGTTGGCACCGGCTGCGAAGCGAGCCAGGCCGCAACGGCGATCACGTCGCTGCCCACCAGGCTTTGCGCCACCTTCGCCATGCAGTCCGGCGCATGCGCGCGCCGCTGGCCGTTGACCCAAGCGCCCAGCTGGCCCACCAGATAGTCGCGCGGCAAGCCCAGCAGGCCGGGTGTGTTGGGCTGCCGTCCCGTCAGCGCTGAGCCATGGCAGGCCGCGCAGGCGGGCAGTTGGCGGGCCGCGTCGCCCTGCAGGGCCAGCGTGCGGCCACGGGCCAGCGTGGCCGCGTCTTCACGCGCCGCGGGTGCAGCTGCGTAAGGCAAGTCCAGCGACGCGAAGTGGTCTGCAATCTCGTGCAGGTAGGCGTCGGACAGCGGGTCCACCAACAGCACCATGGCGCCGTAGCGCCGCCGCCCGTCCTGGAAATTGCGCAACTGGTTGTAGAGGTAGCCGGCGGGTTTGCCGGCGATGCGCGGGTGGTAGCCGTCGGGCGCGGCACGGCCTTCCTTGCCATGGCAGGTGGTGCAGGCAGCCAGGCGCTGCTGCAACGTGTCTTCGATGCGCGCAGGGCCGGCACCGGCCGAACCGGCCCAGCCCGCGCACACCGCCATCGACAAGAGAACCCAGAACCGCATCACGCCGTCATTCCACCATGGAATAGCTCCTATCCGCAGGCTGCACTTCTCTTCACTGACCCAGGCGCCGACCATGCGACCCAGTTCAAAACAAACCACTGGAGACCGCTATGGCCAAGATGAAAGCTGCAATGGCTGCTGTGCTGGTGATGGAAAAGGAAGGCATCACGCAGGCCTTCGGCGTGCCCGGCGCCGCCATCAACCCGCTGTACGCCGCGCTGCGTGAACGGCAAAGCATCGGCCACATCCTGGCCCGCCACGTGGAAGGT
>JANOAM010000237.1:0-2581 GCA_031411215.1 Betaproteobacteria bacterium | reverse complement strand
CCAGCCGTCACCGAGCCGCCCTGGATGGACAGGCACGCGGCCAAGCGCCTGAGTGCCGAGCAGGCCGCCGCCCTGGTGCGCCACGGTGAGCACGTCTTCGTCGGCACGGGCTGCGCCACACCCCGCGTGCTGGTGCGGGCGCTGGAAGCGCTGGAGCTGCGCCAAGGCGACGTGCAACTGGTTCACTTGCTGACCGACGGCGCGCTTCCGCACAACGCGCAGGGCGAGTGCACGAGCCGCTACCGGCACCGCAGCTTTTTCGTAGGCAACGACGTGAGCGCTGCGGTGCGACAGGGCTTGTGCGAATACGTGCCGCTGTCGGCCGCGCGGCTGCCGCAACTCATCGCCAATGGCCGCGTGCGGGTCGACGTGGCCATGATCCAGGTCTCGCCGCCCGACGAGTTCGGCTATGTCAGCCTGGGCGTGTCGGTCGACGTGATTCCTGCCGCGGTGGCCAAGGCGCGGCTGGTGTTGGCCGAGATCAACCCGGCCATGCCCCGATCCATGGGTGACAGCGCGCTGCACATCGACGACATCGATCACTGGGTGCCGGTGCCGGGCCGACTCATCGAGTACTTCCATCCCGAGGCCCAGGGCGAGGTCGTGCAGGCCATTGCGCGCTACATCAGCAGCATCATTGACGACGGCTCGACGCTGCAGATCGGGCTGGGCCGCTTCAGCACGGCGGCGCTGGCCTTGCTGGACGACCGCCAGGACCTGGGCGTGCACTCCGATGTCATCACCGACGCCATCGTGCCGCTCCTGGAGAAGGGCGTGCTCACGGGGCGCATGAAGAGCCAGCACCGCGGCAAGATCGTGACCAGCTTTGCGCGGGGCTCGCAGCGCCTGCATGCGCTGATCGATCGCAACCCGCTTTTCGTCTTCCAGCCGCTCGACATGGTATGCGACCCGGCCGTGCTGGCCGCACAGCACAAGCTGGTCTCGGTGACGCAAGCCTTCGCCCTCGACCTGACGGGCCAGGTCTGCGTCGATCAGCGCGCGGGTGCCAGCTACAGCGGCCTGATGGCACAGCCCGAGTTCCTGCAAGGGGCGTCGCGCTCGCCAGGGGGCAAGGCCATCATCTGCCTGGCTGCGACCTCGGCCGACGGGCAGAGTTCGCAGGTCAAGTTGGCGCTGGCCGACGGCGAGGCCGCCGGTATCGCGCGCAGCGACGTGCACTACGTCATCACCGAGTACGGCATCGCCTACCTGTTCGGCAAGTCGATCCGCGAAAGGGCGGCCGCACTCATCGACCTGGCGCACCCGAAGTTCCGCGCCGAACTGCTCGCCCAGGCCCAGGCCAGGGGCTGGCTGCCGGCTGAACAGCAGCTCAAACACCTGCAGGCCTACCCGGTGGCCGACGAGCGCCGTGTCGTGCTGGGTGACGGCCAGGCGCTGCTGCTGCGCCCGGCCCTGGGCACCGACGATGTCGCGGTGCGCGAACTCTTCCACCACCTGTCCGAGGGCGACGTCTACACGCGCTTCTTTCGCAAGGTCAAGGGCCTGTCGGACCGCGACGCCCAGCGCCTGTGCAACCTGAACCTGGAAACCGAAGTGGCCTTCGTGGCGGTGGTCGGCACACGCGAACACCCGCAGGTGGTAGGCCACGCCTGCTACTTCGTCGACGCCGCCACCCGCATTGCCGAGACTGCCTTCATGGTGCATCCGCAGTGGCAGGGCAAAGGCCTTGGTGCAGCGCTGCAGCAGTGCCTGCTGGAACACGCGCGGGGCAGGAACGTGCAGGGGTTCATGGCCGAGATCCTGGCCACCAACGAAAAGATGCTTCGGCTGGCGCGCGCCGGCAAGGGTGACGTGAGCGTGGTCGCCGACGGCAGCGTGGTGCGCGTGACGACGATGTTCCGATAGCGCCGCATCGGCGCAGGCGGCGTTGCACCGTCGGTCTGATGGCGTTCTTCGTCGTGCTGCTGCTCGGTCACGCCAAGCGCGCAGGGCAGATGCGTGCGCGTCAACGGCAAGGCGCCAGCGGCACCAGCACCGCCTGCGTGCCGCAGTGCGGCACCACCGCAGCACGATGCACGGCCTCCACCGTGCGGTCGAACAAGGCCTGGATCTCGGCCACCGCAGCACCGTCGTAGCCGACGATGTGACCCTGGTTGACCTGGCTGGTGGACGCCAGACCAAACTCGGTGGCCTGCAGGTGGCGTTCAGCGGCAGCGATGTCGGGCGTGACCGTGCTGCGCTGGCGCTGCACGGCGGCGCGGCGCAGCGCCAGGACCTCGCTTTCGCGCGCGACCATCAAGGGCAGCATCTTCGCGGCATAGGCTTCCCACTGGCCCCGGCAGCGCGGGTCGCAGCCGGGGTTGTCCCACTCCAGTGCCGGCTTGGTCGCGTCCACCACCAGCTTGCGTGCGTTGACGCGTTGCACGGCGTTTTCGGTCTCGGCCCACAGCGCGGCATGGCGCTCGAAACGTTGTGGCTGCTGTTGTGCGTAGGCCTGGCCGGCCTGCGCGGCGGCTTTGGCGGCCGGCTTGTCCTGCTCCATGGCCGCCGCCTGGTTGACGTACCGCGTGTCCTGGTTCAGCGGCTGCGACATGCGCTGCGCCATCGCCATCTGTTCGGC
>JANOAM010000236.1:0-1706 GCA_031411215.1 Betaproteobacteria bacterium | reverse complement strand
AAGTCCAATTCCTCACGCAGGGACACACGGTCCAGGCTGGCGCGGGTGCTGTCCAGCACGTGGCGCATCATGCGGGCAAAGCGCAGCAGCGCGTCTTCGGCCGCAGCGGGGTCGCGGCGCGTCAGCATCAGCAGCGTGTTGAGCGTGTTGAACAGGAAGTGCGGGTTGAGCTTGCCGTTGATGGCGGCCAACTCCGCGCGCACCAGGGCGGCTTCTGCACGTGCGGCCGACAACGCCGCCTGCTGCGCACGGCGTGCATGCAGTGCACCACCAAAACCGAAGACCAGGGCCAGGTAGACGAAGACGCCCCAGACGGTGCGCCACAGCACGCGCTGTTCCAGCACCGCGCGGGCATGCGCGGCGCTGAACAGGCCCGACGCCAGGCCGAATTCCAGCGCCAGCCACAACACGGTGAAGCCGGTGGCACCCAGCACATGCAGACCCAGTCGCTCGGCGCTGGTGCGCGGCCGGCCTTGCAGCCAGCGCACCCAGGGCAGGGCCAGCAGGCCGATCAGCATGGGCGCCACCAGGTTCAGCGTCGCTTCGTAGGCGCCTTCCCAGAGCCGCCAGCCGCCACGCTGCCAGTCCGTGCCGGCCATGGCGTAGAGGCCCCAGCACAGCGCGCACAGGCCGGCGTAGGCCAGCCACAAGCCGCGCCCGCGTGCCTCGCCAGGGACAGCGGCGGCAGCTTCGGTGGAGGCGGACTTCGGGGCCATGCGGCCATGCTAGGCGCTGGCCGGTCGTGCCGTCAGCACCGGGTGACGAAGTGCGAGGCCCAGGCAGTCAAGTGCGGGCCACCGGTCACGGCCGGGCCGCAAGCCCGGCGGCGGGGTGATTCAGGTCTTGGCGGGCGTGGCCGTGGAGATGGGCGCGGGCGTGTTGGAGGCTGGGTTGGCCAAATCCTTTTCGCTCACGATCTCGAACACCTTCACGACCTTTTCAACGCCGCTGACCTGGCTGGCCAACTCCGCTCCGCGGTTGGCTTCACGCTCGGTCACGCGGCCCATCAGGAAAATCACGCGGCGGTCGCAGACCACCTTGAAGGCGTTGGCCTGCACGTCCTTGGCGTCCACGAGAGTCGCCTTGACCTTGGTGCTGAGCACGCCGTCTGCAGACCGCGAACTGAAGGCGCTGTTGGGCGCGACCACGATCTCGTTGACCACCGCGCGCACGTTCTCCACCTTGGCCACGGCCGCTTCGACCGCGGCCCGCTCAGGCGCGCCGGGCACTTCGCCCGTCAGCAGCACCATGCGGTTGTAGCTGGTGACACCCACCTGGCCCAGCGTGGCCAGTTCGCGGATGCGCGACGCGGCACGCAGTTCAATGCCTTCGTCCTCGATCTGGATGCCGGTGGTGCGGCGGTCCGTTGCCACCAGGCCCCCGCCGACCATGGCGCCGCCAATCAGCAGCGGTGCGCAGGCGGACATCAGGCTGGCCACGGCCAGAGCACCCAGCAAAGGCATGGCACGCTGCTTCAACAATTCAGTCATCACGTTTCCTGTTCCCCCATGAGCTGGTAGTCCACCGCATCACACAAGCAGTGAAGCACCAGCAACTGCAGTTCCGTCACCCGCGCGCCGCGTTCATGCGGCACTGCAACGAGGACATCCGTTTCGGCCAGAAGTTCCCCAAAGGCCTGGGCGCTGCGCCCGGCCAGCACGACGATGGTCATGTCCTTGGCCTGCGCGGCGGAGATCACCGTGGTG
>JANOAM010000235.1:0-9815 GCA_031411215.1 Betaproteobacteria bacterium | reverse complement strand
TGTGGTGACGCCGGGTGCGGTGATCCTGTCGACCTGGCGCGACGCGGATGTGCGCAAGTGGATCGCCGAACACCACTTCTCGGCCTTCACCGCGCACACGGTGACGGAACCCGACGGCTTTGCGAGCAAAGTGGACGTCGCGCGCCAGCAGGGTTTCTGGGCCACGGCGGGTCAGCTGGACGCGGCCTTTGGTGGCATCAGCGTGCCGCTGATCGACCGCAAGGGTGAGTGTCAGGGCGCCGTGGGCATGACCGTGCTGTCCACCAACTACAACCCGCAGGGCATGCAGGAGGAGCTGCTGCCGCATTTGCGGGACGCGGCGCAGCTGCTGCGGCCTTTGTTGTGAGCTGGCGCCAGCTCTAGTCGAACGACTTCTCCAACTCGTCGATCAACCGGCCCACATAGGCCACCGCGTCATGGATCGGTTGCGGTGAGTGCATGTCAATGCCGGCCAGCTGCATCAGTTCCAGCGGTTTGTGCGTGCCGCCCGCCTTGAGCACCTCCAGCCAGCGCTGCACAGCGGGCTGCCCTTCCTTCTGGACCAGCAGAGACATCGCGGTGGATGCGACCAGGCCCACCGAGTAGGTGTACGGGTACAGACCCATGTAGTAGTGCGGCTGACGCATCCAGGTCATGCGCGCACCGTCGTCGATGTGCACCGTGTCGCCCCAGAACTTGGCCAGGATCTGGCCCTTGCGTTCATTCAGCACGGCCGCGGTGATGGACCGGCCGCTTTCCGCCAAGGCATACACCTGGCGCTGCAGCTCGGCTTCCAGCAGGTGGGTCACGAAGTTGTGGTGGTAGGTGCCCAGCACCTGCATGATGACCGAGCGCCGCATGCGCAGGTCCTGGCTCTTGCCCAGGATGTGCTGCGCCAGCAGCATCTCGTTCATGATCGACGGCGCTTCGACAAAGGGCATGGACGGGCGCATGTTCACGAAGCGCTGGTGTTGCATCGCCAGGCCAAAGTGCCCACCGTGGCCCAGCTCATGCGCCAGCGTGAACACGTTGCGCATCGTGTCCGACCAGGTGATCAGGATGTACGGGTGCACGCCGTAGGGTGACGCGCAGAAAGCGCCTGACGACTTGCCGATGTTGTCGGCCCGGTCGACCCAGCGCTGCTCCATGGCCCTGCGCGCAAAGCCGCAGTAGTCCGGTCCCATCACCGCCAGCGAATCCAGGATCAACTGGCAGCCTTCTTCGTAGGACATGCGCGGATTGAAAGCCGGGTCCAGCGGCGCCTTGATGTCGCAGTACAGCAGCTGGTCCAGGCCGAGCACCCTGCGGCGCAGCCGGGCGTAGCGCTGCATGTGCGGCGCCAGTTCGGCCTGGATGATGTCCAGGATGTTGTTGTAGACCGTGCGCGGAATCTGGTGCGGCTGCAGCAGAAACTCTTCGGTGCTGCGGTAGTTGCGCAGCCGCGCCATCACGACGTTCTTGTTGACCTCGGTCGCGAAGGTGGCGGCGTAGGTCTGGTTGTAGGCCTTCAGCCCGGCGCTGAAGGACGCCCATGCGCTGCGCCGCACGCTGGTGTCGCTGTGGGTTTCAAAGTTGGATTCGAAGCCATTGACCGAATTCGCGTACACCGTGCCGGCATCGTCGGTGAACGGCACAAACTGCAGGTCACCCGACTTGGAACGGTTGTAGATCATGTACGGCGCGCTCAGCACTTCACCCAAGGCGGCCAGTACACGTTCCGTATCGGCGCCCAGGCGGTGGGGACGCAGTTCCAGCAGCTCGTTCAAATCCTGCTTGAAGTCAACCAGCCCGGGCTCGGCGGCCATGAACTGTTCAAGCAGGCCGTCCGCAAACGCCAGGATCTCGGAGTCGACAAAGCTGGTGCTGGCACCAACACGCGCATGCAGCGCCGACACACGCGCCAACGCCGCCTGGTACTGCGGGTTGGTGCCGTCCTGCGCGTTTCGCAGGTGCGCAAAGGCGCCCACGCGCATCAAACGGGCCTGCACGGACTCCACCGCCTCCAGGCACGCCAGCAACTGGGCTGCGCTGCTGCTCAATTGCCCCTGGTGCACGCCCAAGCCCAGGCGGGCCTCGTCCACGGCCTGGTATTCGGTTTCCCAAGCGGACTCGTTGACAAACAGATCGTTGAGGTTCCAGGTGGACTCGACGGGAACTTCCGCGCGCGAGAGGCGTGTGTGCATGCTTCTAGGGCCTTTTCTTCTGAGCCGACAATCGGGTGGGAACAGTATCGCTGAGGGGTTGCAGACCCTCAAGCTGCATGCGGCGCGGGGCTGGCCGACGCTCGACGCCCGCTGGCCGCTCAGCTCCTGCGTTCCAGCACGGCCAGCACCGGTCTTTCGCCCGTGCGCTGACCGCCGCTGATCGGTGGCCTGGGCAAACGGCTTTCACCGGGCTCGATCACAAAGTGGTGCGACAGCGCATACCAGGGCCCCTGCACGTCGGCGTCAGGCGCGGCTTCATGCGTGCTGTCATGCAGCACGTACTGGCCCACCAGCGCCTGCGTCACCGCAAACTGCACGTCGGTGTCCAGGTTCGGGTCGTCGCTGGAATAGACCTGCGAAAACTGCGTCTTGAAGCCCGGCTTGTGGATCAGGAAGTGGATGTGCGCGGGGCGCAGGTTGTGCCGGCCCTGCGCACGCAACAGGGCGCCCACCGGGCCCGACAGCGGCAGCGGGTAGCCGCGTGGCTTGATGCTGCGAAACGCGATGTGGCCTTGTGCGTCGGTCGTGAACTGGCCGCGCAGATTCATGTCGGCCTGGCCCGGGTCCTGGTTTTCGTAGAAGCCTTCGGCGCTGGCCTGCCACACGTCCACCAGCGCGTCAGCCACCGGCTGTCCGGCACGGTCACGCACCCAGGCGTTGACGAATAGCGGCGTGCCGGGTGTGGGTGAACGCACGATGCTGGCGCCGTTGGCCGTGGCCGGCGACCCGCTGCGCCAGAAGGGACCCAGCAGGTTGGCCGTGGTCTCTTCCTGGCCCTGGTTGCCGTTGTTCTGCAGGCAGACCAGGGCGGAGATGCCCAGTGACCCGGCCATCAGCACCACTTCATTGTGGGACGCGGTGGTGAGTTGCCCCAGCTGTGCGATGACGGCGCAGACCTGCTGGAATTCGGCTTCGGTGAGGCCGGTCTCACGCACATAAGCGTGCAGGTGTTGCACGGCGGCGGTCATCAGGTCGCGCCAGCGGCCAACAGGCGCGCGCTGGAGTTCGGACAGGACCGCGGCGGTCACGTCCTGCGGGCTGCGAATCTCCATGCGCGGTCTCCTTGGTAAGCCCCTTGGGTCAGCCCCTGGGTCAGCTTCGGCCTTGCAGCAACTGCTGCATGTGGGCCTGCATGCGGCCAGCATCGGGTTCGCGGTCTGTGAAAAGAAGGAAGGCACCCACCGCCTGTCCGACGGCCATGCCGGCCCCATTGGACACCTTGCAGCCCAGGCCCGACGCGGTCTTGAGCAGTTCGGTCTGCAGCGGGAAGTAGACGATCTCCGACACCCACAGGTCCGGCCGCAGCAGCGCCGCGGGCAGTGGCAGGCCGGGCAGCTTGTCCATGCCTGTGGGCGTGGCGTGCACCAGGCCCGTGGCGCCTTGCAGCGCGGCGGCGGCGTCGGGTGTGTAGCTGGCGCGGCGGCCCGGGTACAGCGCGTTGAGCCGTTCGGCCAGTTCACCGGCACGTACCGTGTCGCTGTCTACCAGCACCAGTTGCTGCACCCCCATGCGCAAGGCCGCGTGGGCGATGGCCGAGCCCGCACCGCCTGCGCCCAGCAACGCCACCTTGCACAGGTCGGCACCGGGAAGCTGGCGTTCCAGGCCCCAACGCCAGCCGCTGCCGTCGGTGTTGTGCCCGGTGGCGCGGCCGTCCGTGAAGACGACCGTGTTGACGGCGCCCATGGCTTCAGCTTCGTCGCTCAGCGCGTCCAGCAGCGGGATCACCGCCTGCTTGCACGGGTAGGTGATGTTCAGGCCCGCGAAGCCCATGGTGCGCGCGGCGCTGATCAGCGTGGGCAGCGCCTCGGCGCCTTGCGCGCTGCGGTCCAGGTCGATCAACTGGTAGTGCAGGCGCAGGCCCTGAGCCCGCGCCTCCACTTCCTGCATGGCCGGCGTCAGGGATCGCTGGATGCCGGCGCCGATCAGGCCAACCAGCAGTTTGTCGCCTGACATCACTTCCTCAGCTTCGCCAGTTCGGCGTGCAAGTCGGCAACCGTGGCGGCGATGGCCGCACCGTGTTTGTCGATCACCGGTTTGAACTTGTCGCGCAGCTTGGCCTGCTCGGCGGGCGAGAACTCGGTGACGGTCATGCCGGCCTTCTTCAACTGGTCCAGCTGGTCGGCGGCCAGTTCGCGGTTGACCTGGCGCTGGTAGCGGCTGGCTTCGGTGGCAGCGTCCTGCAGGACCTTCTGGTCGGCGGCCTGCAGCGTGTCGAAGACCTTCTTGCTGAAGATCAGGGACTGCGGGTTGTACTGGTGGTTGGTCACCGCCAGGAACTTCTGCACCTCGAAGAACTTGTTGGCCAGGATCACGCTGAAGGGGTTCTCTTGCCCGTCAATCGCCTTTTGTTCCAGGCCGGCATAGACCTCGGGGAAGGCCATGGGCGTGGGATTGGCGCCTACGGCCTTGACCCAGTCCACGTTGATGGCGTTGGGAATGACACGCAGCTTCAGGCCCGCGATGTCTTCCACCGTGCTGAGGGCACGCTTGCTGTTGGTGATGTTGCGGAAACCCAGTTCAAAGTAGGCCAGGCCCACGATGCCCTTGTCAGCCAGCTTGGCGTGCAGCTTGCTGCCGAAGGGGCCGTCCACCACCGCGTCGGCTTCCTTGGCGTTGGCAAACATGAAGGGGAAGTCATAGACCTCGAAGTCCTTCACTTGCGAGGCCAGGATGCCGGAGTTCAACAACACCATCTCGATGGTGCCGCCCTGCAGCGCCGACACGTTGGCCGCATCGCCACCCAGCGTGCCGCCGGCAAACACGGTGACCTTGAGCTTGCCACCGCTCTTGGCGGCCACCAGTTCCGCGAACTTGTTGGCGCCCAGTTCCAGAGGGTGGCCCTTGGGGTTCTGCAGGGCCAGCTTGAAGGTCTTGTCCTGCGCCTGGGCGGCGCCCACGGCAAATAGAGCAGCCAGTGCAACAGCCACGGCACGACGGGTGAAACGGATCATGTCTTGTCTCCTCTTGAAAGGGATGAAAAGTGAAACGAGGTGGAACGCTCCTAACCAGCGAACCACTTGGCAGGCCCGGTGACGAGCCACGGGAACAGCACCATCAGGAACATCACGATGAACTCGGCCAGCATGAAGGGAAGCACGCCGCGCGTCACGTCGTCCATCTTCATCTTGCCCACGCCGGCCACCACGTTCAGCACCGTGCCCACGGGTGGCGTGATCAGCCCGATGGCGTTGTTGATGATGAACAGCACGCCGAAGTACACGGGGTCAATGCCCGCGGCCTTGACGACCGGCATCAGTACCGGCGTCATGATCAGGATGGTGGGTGTCATGTCCATCGCTGTGCCCACGGCCATCACCATCAGCATGATGGCGATGAGCAGCAGCGTCTGGTTGCCCATGAAGGGTTCCAGCAGCGTGATCATCTTGGCGGGGATGTCGGCCACGGTGATCAGCCAGGCGCTGACCATGGCCGCGGCCACCAGGAACATGATCACCGACGTGGTCTTGGCCGCGGCCACGAACACCGCGCGCAGCTGGCGCAGCTTCAGTTCCTTGTAGACCACGGTGGCCACAAACAGGGCGTAGACGGCAGCGACCACAGCGGCTTCAGTGGGCGTGAACACACCCATCTTCAGGCCCACGATGACGATCACCGGCAGGAACAGCGCCCAGGTGGACTCCTTCAGCGCCTGCAGCACTTCGGCCTTGCTGGCCGGGGGCGGCTGCTGGATGTTTTCGCGCTTGGCCACCCACCACCAGGCCACGGCGATAGACACCCCCATCAGCAGCCCCGGCACGATGCCGGCCAGGAACAGCTTGCTGATCGACACGTTGGCGGCCACGCCAAAGATGACGAAGCCGATGGACGGCGGGATGACCGGCGCAATGATGCCGGCCGCCGCGATCAGGCCCCCGGCGCGGGCCTTGTCATGCCCGGCCTTCACCATCATGGGCAGCAGCAGGGCGGCCAGTGCCGCGGTGTCGGCCACGGCCGAGCCCGACAGCGCCGCCAGCATGCAGGCGGCCAGGATGGCCACGTAGCCCAGGCCGCCGCGCTTGTGGCCCACCAGCGTGATGGCCAGCTTCACGATGCGGCTTGAAAGGCCACCGACATTCATGATTTCGCCGGCCAGCATGAAGAAGGGCACGGCCAGCAGCGGGAAGCTGTCGGCGCCGTTGATGGTGTTCTGCGCCAGGATCTGCGCGTCGAACAGGTCCAGGTGCCACATCAGGGCCACACCGGACAGCAGCAGCGAATAGGCAATGGGCACGCCCAGCGCCATCACCAGCAGCAGGGAACCCAGGAAGATGAGGACGGTCATGAGGGGCTCCGGTGCTCAAGGCTTGTGGGTGACGTCGCGGGTGGCGTTGTGGGTGGCTTCAAGCTGGGCCAGGTCCTCGGACTCCTGGACCATCACGAGCTGGTCGTCGCGCAGCTGGCCTGTCAGCGTCATGACCAGCTCGCGCAGCAGGATGGGCAGCGTGGAGGCGGCAAACACCACGCCTGCGCCGTAGACGACGGCCATGGACCAGCCGGTGACCGGCGCTTCCACGTCCCAGTTGATGACCGACTGTTGCCAACTGCCCTTGAGCAGCAGCCAGGAGCAATAGATCATCAACAGGTGGCCGACGATCAGGCAGGCGCGCTGGCCCTTGGGGCCGAGGCGGCCGACCAGCATGTCCGATCCCAGGTGGCCGTGTTCCTTCAGCGCCACGATGGCCCCCAGGAAGGTCATCCACACGAAGAGCCAGCGCGACAGTTCCTCGGACACCGTGATGCCTTCGTTGAAACCGTAGCGCAGCACCACGTTGCCGAAGACCAGCACCACCATGCCGGCCAGGGCGGCCAGCATCAACCATTCCAGCGCACGGCAGTAGCCGTTGATCAGACGTTCCACAGCTTGTCTCCAGACAGGGTCGAGAGCCCTTCTGGCAGTAATGTACGAACTGGTTAGTTCGCGTGCATTCGTGAAAACCCGGATATGGCGCGGCGCCGGGTGCCGATGGTGCCGGCGCCCTAGCGGCGCACGAAGCGAACGACCATCTCGATGATGCTGTCGCGCCGGGCGATCAAGGCCGCGGAGGACTCCAGGTCGCGCTGGAAGATCAGCGAGAAGGTGTGCCGATTGGCCACATTGAAGACGCTCAAGGCGCTGATGGACATGTGCAGGTCGATCATGTCCAGCCCGCTGCGGAAAGCGCCGCTGGCCACACCGCGTTCGTAGACACCGCGCAGCCCGTCGATGGCGGGCAGGTTGAGCTTCTTGATGCTCTTGCTCTGCGCCAGGTACTCGCCACGGTGGATGTTTTCCGTCATCACCAGGCGGATGAAGTCGGGGTTGGCGAGCTGGTAGTCCACCGTGAAGCCCACCAGCTTGCGCAGCGCGTCTTCGGGCGCCAGGTCTTGCAGGTGGAGTTCGGTCTCGATCTGGCGGATGCGCCGGTAGGCCTCTTCCAGCACCGCGATGTACAGGCCTTCCTTGCTGCCGAAGTAGTAGTAGATCATGCGCTTGCTGGTGCGCATGGCCTCGGCAATGACGTCGATGCGGGCCCCGGCCAGACCCTTTTCGCTGAACTCATGCGTGGCGACATCGATGATGTCGGCCATGGTGCGTTCGGGGTCGTTGGTGCGCGGCTGCACCTTGGCGGCGCGCTTGCTTGCGGGCTTCGCTGGCGGCTTCTTGCCCGGCTTTTGAACTGGCTGGTTCATTTGTCCAGTGTAGGGGAGTCCTGGCGGCAGCTGTAGCTGGCGGCCACGCGCGGCGGGCCTGCGCCGTCCCAGGTGGTCTTTTGCGGGTAGACGCAGAGCGGGTAGCTCGTGGACCGGTCGCGTGAGGTGACGGTGATGGCACCCGGCGCCTGCGCCTTTTCCACCCAGTCCACCAGCGCGCTGAACATCTGGTCTTGCTCGCGTGTGGGCGTCTGGTTGCCGGCGCCGGGCAGCGCGGGCAGGGGCACGGTGTTGTTCCTGCTGGCGTCTGCCGCGCTGCCGACCACGTAGCCACGGCCTTGCGAGCTGTGCGCCTTGCCGGGCACCAGGTACAGGCGAACGAAACTCTGGGCCTGCTGCAGGCCGCCCACGCTGGTGGCGACGCGCTCAAAGTGGTTGACCGAACCCGCAGGCGGGATCACGTCCTCGGCCAGGCCCGTGTAGGTGATGACCTTGCGGCCCAGCTGGCGCAGCCGGCTGAGGTCGGCGCGGTCCGTTTCCAGCCGGCCCAAGGCCTCGTCCAGGGCCAGGCCCTTCAGGTGGATGTTCACCAGCGCAGCCTGGTCCACCTCGCGCCACTTGTCGCGTTCGGCCGTGGACGCGTTGTCGATGTCGACGCTGGCGTTGACGGTCTTGGACGCGGCATAGCGCACATCCTGCATGAACGCCGCGATACGTTCGCTGCTGTTGACGTTGCCCAGGATCGCACCCCAGTTGGCGCCTCGCGGGAAGCTCCACCACAGCTGCTGGGAACCCAGCGCCACACCGCTGCGCCCACGCACGGTCTCGTTGGCGTCGTAGCTGCCGTCGCGCGTGAAGCCGTACCAGAGCTTGTTGATGACCTGGGCTTCCTTCAGGCTGACGCAGGTCTTGCTGTCGGCATTGCTGCCCGTCACGCCCTGTCCCGCAGCACCCATGCACAGCGCAGCGGCGTCCTTGGCCGGGTCGTAGCTGCAGGAGAAGGGGTCGAGCAGAAAGCCCAGCCCTTCCTTGTCGCAGGACTGCACCGCGCGGCGGTTCACCGCGTCCACCTTCAGCCGGAACGCAGCCGCGGCCGGGTCGGCGGAGGTGAAGCCCAGTTCGGCTTTCATGACCACCTGCGGGTAGAACGAGTTCAGGGCAAACTTGCCCGAACTGATGGCCGGTGCGGCCAGCAGGTAGCCGTCGTACAGCTCCGGGAATTCCTGCGCCACTTTCCAGCCCTGGCGGCCGCCGGTGGAGTGGCCGTCGAAATAGCTGTAGCGCGGGGCCTTGCCGTAGAACAGCTCCACCAGTGCGCGGGTTTTCAGCGCCTGTTCCACCAGGCTGCGGTAGGCATAGTCCTTCAGCAGTGTGAGGTTCAGCGTGCCGTCCGGCAGGAAGGCGAAGGCGCCGTTCTGCGACCAGCGCTGGCCAGCGTCGGTGGTGCCCGACGCGTAGCCCATGCCTGCGATCACCGGCGCCGGGAACTTGCTGCCCACGGCCGTTTGCAAGGTGGCGCCATTGCTGGCGGCGTAGATATGGCCGCCGCCCACATAACCACCACCGCCGTAGTTGCGGATGCGTTCGTTCCAGGCCACGGGTGTGGGCAGCCAGACTTCAATGCCAATGCCTGCGGACGTGGAGCGGGCGTCCGCCGGCCCGGGGTTGCCGGGGCCGACCTTGAGCTTGACCAGACACAGGTCCGCAGCCAGCGTGACGGGCGACGCCGAGTCCGCGACAAAGACCTTGTCACCCTGCTTGAACGGCAGCACGGCGACCACGGTGGTCAGGGCGTCGGGCTTGAAGGCGGCTTTCAGACCGTCGTCGCAACGCAGCGGTTCGCGCGGGGACGCCTCCATGGGTGACAGGCCGGTCGTGCAGGCCGTCAGCGTCAGCGCCAGCAAGGCCAGCAGCGCGCCGTGGCGCAGGCAGATCGGGTTCAGCATGGGGTCTCCTTCTGGCGCAGGCCAGCCAAGCGGCCAGCCAAGCGGCCAGCCAAGC
>JANOAM010000234.1:0-4690 GCA_031411215.1 Betaproteobacteria bacterium | reverse complement strand
CGGCTTCCTGACCAAGCTGGCCGACCCCGACAAGATCGACGTCGTCACCTACGTCACCGCGCACGAGATCGCGCACCAGTGGTGGGGCCACCAACTCGTGCCCAGCAGCCAGCAAGGCGGCACGCTGCTGGTGGAAAGCTTCGCCCAGTATTCCGCCCTGCTGGTGATGGAAAAGCTCTACGGCAAGGAGCACATGCGCCGCTTCTTGAAGTACGAGCTGGACCGCTACCTGCGTTCGCGCGGTGGTGAGGTCGTGGAAGAGCTGCCGCTGGCGCGGGTGGAAAACCAGGGCTACATCCACTACCAGAAGGGGTCCCTCGCCATGTGGTGGCTCAAGGACGTGGTGGGCGAAGAGAAGGTCAACCGCGCACTGGCGGAACTGCTCAAGCAATACGCATTCAAGGCCGCGCCTTACCCCAACAGCACCGACTTCCTGCGCATCCTGCGCAAAGAAGCCGGGCCCGAACACGACGCCTTGATCACCGACCTGTTCGAGAAGATCACCCTGCTGGACGTGAAGGCGCGCGACGCACAGGCGACGCAGCGGCCCGATGGCAAGTTCGACGTGAGCTTCACGGTGGAAGCGAAAAAGTTCTACGCCGACGGCAAGGGCAAGGAAACCGAAGCGCCGCTGGACGAGCCGTTCGACATCGGCGTCTTCAGCGCCGAACCGGGCAAGGCGGGCTACAGCGCGCAGTCCGTGCTCTTCATACAACGGCAGCGCGTCAAGACCGGCACGCAGCGCATCACGGTCACGGTCGACCAGAAGCCCACGCATGTTGGGGTTGACCCTTACAACAAGCGCATCGACCGCAACTCTGACGACAACTTGAGCCGCGTCCAGGCGCCGTAGTGCGCGCGCTCTCCCCCCGCAAGGGGAGAGCAGCGCCCCGTTTCGTGGCATCGTTTGGGGATGTTTTTGCACCGTCTTTTGAGGCAAGCGCTGCGGTCGTGCCTGGGGCTGAGCTTGGGGCTGTACCTGGGGCTTTTCCTGGCGGGCGCCGCACACGCCGCCACCTGCCCGCCGCCGCTGGCCAACCCCACGGACACCGCCGCCCCGCGTGACCGCGGCCTGCTCTGGAAGGCCACACGCGACGGCCGTGCGCTGTACCTGTACGGCACCTTGCATGTGGGCAAGCCGCAGTGGAAGCGCCTGGGCCCGGCCACTGCGGCCGCGCTGAAGGCCAGCGACACGCTGGCGCTGGAGGTGGACCCCAACGACCCCGACGTGCTGAAGGCCATGAACGAGATCCGCCACCCGCGTGAGGTGCCGGCCGAATTGCAGCAGCGTCTGAGCAAGGCCTTCGAGCGGGCCTGCATGGCCACCGAGGCGCTGGCCACGCTGCACCCCGTGCTGCAGGCGACCACGCTGACCATGATGGAAGCGCGCTGGCTGGGCATGGACGCCGGTTACGCCACGGAACAAGTGCTGATAGGCGCCGCCAAACCGGCGCGCAAGCTGGTGGCACTGGAATCGGCTCTGCAGCAACTGCAGGCCCTGGTGCCCGCCGAAGACGCGGAAGCCAACAGCGCGCTGGACCAGAGCCTTCAGCAACTGGAAGACCAGACCGCGCGCCGTGTGCTGGCCCGCCTGGCGGTGGCCTGGGAAGAAGGCAATCTGTCCGTGCTGGAAGCCTACGACCAGTGGTGTGAATGCGCCGACAGCGAAGCCGACCGCGCCTTTCTGCGCAAGATGATCGACGACCGCAACACCGGACTGGCCGCGGGCATCGCCGCCCAGCACAAGGCCGGCAAACGGGTCTTCGCGGCCGTGGGCGCGCTGCACATGACGGGGCCTGTTTCTCTGCCCAAGCTGCTGGAACAAAGCGGCTTCAAGGTCGAACGCGTGCCTTTTCGACAGTGAGCGACCCTGAGCGTCCCTGAGCGCACAATCGTCGGCCACAAGGCCATGGCGGCCAGGGAGCGCAGGGATGACCGCAGCCAGTGATTTGGCCCGCATGGTGCCGGGTTTCGATTTCCTCCAGGGCCTGATGAAAAACGCCGGGTCCGGCCTGCCCAACGTGGGCCAGTGGATCGCACCTACGCTGAACCCCGAGGAACTGGAAAAACGCATCCAGGAACTCAAGACCGTGCAGTTCTGGCTGGAGCAGAACGCGCGGCTGCTGGGCACCACCATCCAGGCACTGGAGGTGCAGCGCATGACGCTGTCCACGCTGCAGAGCATGAACCTGCCGATGGCGGACCTGGCGGAGTCGCTGAAGATCAAGCCGGCGTCCGTGTTCGCATCCGGGCCCACATCAGCACCTGAACGCGAGCCCGAGCCCGAGCCCCGCAAGGCGCCGGTGCGCAAGGCCGCGGCGCCGGCACCGTCGGCCAAGAAGGCTGCCCCACCCGCGGTGGACCCGGTGCAGTGGTGGGGCGCGCTGACCCAGCAGTTCACCGAACTGGCCACCCAGGCCATGAAGGACACCGGCGCCGACGCGGCCAAGGCGCTGGCGGGCAGCCTGGTCAAGCAGTCCGTGGACTCGGCTGCTGGTGCGCTGAAAAAAGCGGCCGCCATGCCGGCCCAAGCCGCGGCTGGCCTTGCCGGCGCCGCGGTGCGGGCGGCCACGCCGCGCAAGAGCAGCAGTAGCGCTGCCAGCAAGCGCAAGCGCTGAGCGCCACCTGAGCGGCCACTCCGTGAGCGCCTTCCTGGTCGGCCACGCCACACATCCCGACTGGCGCGGAGCGCTGGCCCTGGCCGCTGCGCAGGTTGATGCCCAGCGCGCCGCGCAGGACCGCAGCGCGGCCCGTGCCCCGCTGACCCTGGGAGTGGCCTATTTCACCGACCACTACGCGGCGGAAGCGGAAAGCCTGCTGGCCGACTTGCGCCAGCGCTGGCCCGGTGTGTCCTGGGTGGGCAGCGTGGGTGTGGGCGTCGCGGCCAACGGTGCGGAGTACATCGACGAGCCGGCCCTGGTGCTGATGCTGGCGGCCTTGCCCGCAGGCTCCTTCGAAGTCTTCTCTGGCGCACACAAGCTGCACCGCGTCGAAGCCTTCAGCGCGCTGGTGCACGCCGACCCGGTCACGCCCGACCTGAACGAATTGATCACCGAGATGAGCGAGCGCACCGGTTCCGGCTACCTGTTTGGCGGTTTGGTGTCGTCCCGCGGTGCGCGTGTGCACCTGGCGGATGGTGTCTGGCAAGGTGGACTGTCGGGCGTGGCTTTCACCCAGGACGTGCCGCTCATTTCGCGCGTCACGCAGGGCTGCCAGCCCTTGGGCGTGACACGCCGCGTCACCGCCTGCGAACGCCACATCGCGCTGGAACTGGACGGCCGCCCCGCGCTGGACTGTCTGCTGGAGGACCTGGGCGTGTCCAAGGGCAGCGACCCGCGAGAGGCGCTGCCGCGCTTGCGCGCCACGCTGGCGGGTATCGCCAACGCGCCGGACGCCCAGGATGCATCCGACGGCGCCGTCGCCCGTCCGGGCCAGTTCGGTGCCGACACACGCGTGCGCCATCTCATCGGCCTGGACCCGGCGCGGCATGCCGTGGCCGTGGCCGAACTGCTGGAGCCCGGCATGACGCTGGCGTTCTGCCAGCGCGACGTGCAGGCCGCCAGGCGCGATCTGGTGCGCATCTGCGCCGAGATCCGCGACGAGGTCGAGACCGAGGCCGAAGAAGCCAGCATGAGCCCGCCGGGCCGTCCCAAGGGCGATTTCCGGAGTGCGCAGCACGAAGGTACTCCAGTGAGCACCACCGCACCCGGCGCCGCCTTGGAGCCCGCGCGCAGCATCCTCGGCGCCATCTACGTCAGTTGCGCTGGGCGCGGCGGGCCGCACTTCGGTGGGCCGTCGGCGGAACTGAAGATCGTGCAGCGCGCCTTGGGTGATGTGCCGCTGGTCGGCTACTTTGCCGGCGGCGAGATCGCGCGCCACCATGTCTATGGCTACACCGGCGTGCTGACCGTCTTCACGGGTGCCGCCTGAAGCCGGCACAGGTGGCATTCAGCTGGCGCGTCGTAAAGTCGGCGGCAGACCAGAAACTCACATCCGCCCGACGATGAACGTACCCGACACCGCCGAGCTCACCCGCACCGAACCTGCCCTGAGCAGCCCGGCGTCCGACCGCGCGGCGCGGCAGGCGCAGGTGGTGGCCGCGCTGGCCCCGCTGCTGCCTGCGCATGCGCTCCTGTGGCAACGCGAAGACACGGTGCCCTACGAATGCGATGGCCTCACCGCCTACCGCCAGCTGCCCATGGCCGTGGCGCTGCCGGAAAACGAGACCCAGGTCGCCGCCGTGCTGAAGGCCTGCCATGCGTTGGGCGTGCCGGTGGTGGCGCGTGGCGCGGGCACGGGCCTGTCGGGCGGCGCCATGCCGCATGCACGGGGCGTCACGTTGAGCCTGGCCAAGTTCAACAAGATCGTGCTGATCGACCGCGCCGCGCGCACGGCGACGGTCCAGTGCGGCGTGCGCAACCTGGCCATCAGCGAAGCGGCCGCGCCCCTGGGCCTGTACTACGCGCCGGACCCGTCCAGCCAGATCGCCTGCACCATAGGCGGCAACGTGGCCGAAAACTCTGGCGGCGTGCATTGCCTGAAGTACGGCCTGACCCTGCACAACGTGCTGCGTGTGCGCGGCTTCACGGCCGAAGGCGAGGCGGTGGAATTCGGCAGCGAGGCGCTGGACGTGCCGGGCCTGGACCTGCTGCCGCTGATCATCGGCAGCGAAGGCATGCTGGCCGTGACC
>JANOAM010000233.1:0-6681 GCA_031411215.1 Betaproteobacteria bacterium | reverse complement strand
GGCTGGCCCAGCTTGCGCACCGACACGTTGGCGTCGCAGCGGAAGCTGCCTTCCTGCATGTTGCCGTCGCAGATGCCCAGCCACATGACCAGGGTGTGCAGGGCCTTGGCGTATTCAACGGCCTCGGCGCTGCTGCGCATGTCGGGCTCGGAGACGATCTCCAGCAGCGGCGTTCCCGCTCTGTTCAGGTCGATGCCGGTGTGGCCGGCAAAGTCCTCGTGCAGGCTTTTGCCGGCGTCTTCTTCCAGGTGCGCGCGTGTCAGCCGCACGGCACGCGGCTGGTCGTTCAGGATGAACTCCAGCTTGCCGCCCTGCACCACCGGCACTTCGTACTGGCTGATCTGGTAGCCCTTGGGCAGGTCCGGGTAGAAGTAGTTCTTGCGCGCGAAGATGGACAGCGGCGCCACCTTGGCGCCCACAGCCAGGCCGAAGCGGATGGCGCGGTCCACCGCGCCGCGGTTCATCACCGGCAGCGTGCCGGGCAGCGCCAGGTCCACGGCGCAGGCCTGCGTGTTGGCCTCGGCGCCGAATTGCGTGCTGGCGCCGCTGAAGATCTTGCTGGCGGTGGACAGCTGGGCGTGTGTTTCCAGGCCGATGACGACCTCGTAGCCGCGGATAAGGGGTCCGGCTGTCACAGCTTGGGTTCCTTCAAGTGCCAATCCGTCGCCTGCTGCAGTGCGTGCGCGGCGTGCAGCAGCGCGCCTTCCTGGAAGTAGTTGCCGATCAGCTGCAGGCCCACGGGCATGCCGCCCGCGCCGAACCCGGCCGGCACGCTCATGCCGGGTAGCCCGGCCAGGCTGGCGGGCAAGGTGAAGATGTCGGCCAGATACGCCTTGACGGGGTCGTCACCCTGCTCGCCAATCTTCCACGCCACCGTGGGCGCCACCGGGCCGGCGATGAGGTCGCAGCTCTTGAAGCAGGTCTGGAAGTCGTCGGCGATCATGCGGCGCAGCTTCTGCGCCTGCAGGTAGTAGGCGTCGTAGTAGCCGTGGCTCAGCACGTAGGTGCCGATCATGATGCGCCGCTTCACTTCGGGCCCGAAGCCTTCGGCGCGCGTGCGCCGGTACATCTGCTCCAGCGGGCTGAGCTTGGACGCCGGGTCGAAATAGTCCTCGGCCCGGTGGCCGAACTTGACACCGTCGAAGCGGCCCAGGTTGGAACTGGCTTCGGCCGGGGCAATGATGTAGTAGACGGGGATGGACAGCTCGGTGCGCGGCAGGCTCACGTCCACCAGGGTCGCGCCCAGCTTCTCCAGCTCGGTCAGCGCGCCGCGCACGGCGCCGTTCACATCGGCGGCCAGCGCTGCCGGGAAGAATTCCTTGGGCAGACCGATGCGCAGCCCTTGCAGCGGCCGGGCGGCCGTGGCGCCTTCGCGGGCCAGCAGCATCTGCGCGTGGAAGTCCTGCGGCGGACGTTCGGCACTGGTGGCGTCGCGATCGTCGAAGCCGCTCATGGCCGACAGCAGCAGCGCGCAGTCTTCGGCGCTGCGTGCCATGGGCCCAGCCTGGTCCAGGCTGCTGGCGAAGGCGATCATCCCGTAACGGCTGCACACACCATAGGTCGGCTTGATGCCGGTGATGCCACTGAAGCTGGCCGGCTGGCGAATGGAGCCGCCGGTGTCGGTGCCGGTGGCCGCCGGCACCAGGCCCGCCGCCACGGCGGCCGCGCTACCGCCCGACGAACCGCCCGGCACACGGCTGGTGTCCCAGGGGTTTCTGACCGGGGCAAAGGCCGAGTTTTCGTTGGACGAACCCATGGCGAACTCGTCGCAGTTGAGCTTGCCCAGAGTGACCGCGCCTGCCCCCGGGCCACGGCCCGGTTCACCGGCCCCGAGGCGCGCCACCACCGTCGCATCAAATGGGCTCTGGTAACCCGCCAGCATCTTGGAGCCCGCCGTGGACGGCAGGTTGCGGGTCACGAAGATGTCCTTGTGCGCGATGGGCACGCCCGTCAGCGCCGTGGCATGGCCCGCTGCGCGGCGTGCGTCGGCCGCCGAGGCCTGGGCCAGCGCGCCGGCTTCGTCCACCACCAGAAAGGCGCCCAAATCGGCCCGCGCTGCCGCCTGGTCCAGGTAGGCACGGGTCACCTCGGTGCTGGAGACCTTGCCGGCGGCCAGCTCACGCGACAGCGCGGCCACGCCCAGCTGGTGCAAAGCGCCGCTCATTCGATCACCTTGGGCACGAGGAACAAGCCCTCTTCCACCGCGGGCGCGCTGCGCTGGTTGGCGGCGCGGTCCACGGTCTCGCTGACCACGTCTTCACGCAGGCGCAGCGTCACGTCCTGCACGGCCGACAGCGGTGTGTACAGCGGCTCCACGCCGCGTGTGTCAACGGCACTCATCTGCTCGACGATGCCGAAGAAGCCGTTCAACTGGACCAGCATCTGCGCCTGTTCGGTGCTCGACAGTTCCAGCCGCGCCAAGTGGGCGATGCGGCTCACTTCTTGTGGGGTCAGTGCCATGGGGTGAAAGGGGTGCGGTGGGTGGGTTCAGTCATGCTCGCGGCGCGTACCGCAGCTGCTGAAAAAAGCAGCGCCCCACCTCGGGTGGCGGGGTCGGATACGTTATTATCTCCGGTTACCTGCCAGCCTCTGGGCGCAGGGCTGCATGGGGGCTACGATCAGCCGCCGAATGGACATCCAGCGGCCCGAAACCCACCGGTTCAGCACCCCCAAACATCCCAGGAACTCGGCGCCAGTCACCAACAGCGACGCCCAGCGACGCCCCGCGCGACCCGGCCTTGAAGGCCCTGCCGCGTCACCCGCCCCATTACCGCCCGCCCATGTTTGCCGCATCCCTGCGCCGTTATTTCTCCACCGACCTCGCCATCGACCTGGGCACCGCCAACACGCTGATCTACGTGCGTGGCAAAGGCATCGTGCTCGACGAACCTTCGGTCGTCGCCATCCGCCACGAAGGCGGCCCGCAAGGCAAGAAAACCATCCAGGCCGTGGGCAAGGAAGCCAAGGCCATGCTGGGCAAGGTGCCCGGCAACATCGAAGCCATCAGGCCCATGAAAGACGGCGTGATCGCCGACTTCACGGTCACCGAGCAGATGCTCAAGCAGTTCATCAAGATGGTCCACCCGCGTGGCATCCTGAGGCCCAGCCCCCGCATCATCATCTGCGTGCCCTGCGGATCCACCCAGGTGGAGCGCCGCGCCATCCGCGAATCGGCGCTGGGTGCTGGCGCGTCCGACGTGTACCTGATCGAAGAACCCATGGCCGCGGCCATCGGCGCCGGGCTGCCGGTGTCGGAAGCGTCCGGCTCGATGGTCGTGGACATCGGTGGCGGCACCACCGAAGTGGGCGTCATCAGCCTGGGTGGCATGGTCTACAAGGGCAGCATCCGTGTCGGCGGCGACAAGTTCGATGAAGCCATCATCAACTACATCCGCCGCAACTACGGCATGCTGATCGGTGAGCCCACCGCCGAATCCATCAAGAAGACCATTGGCAGCGCCTTTCCGGGCAGCGAGGTCAAGGAGATGGAAGTGAAGGGCCGCAACCTCAGCGAAGGCGTGCCGCGCAGCTTCACCATCAGCAGCAACGAAATCCTGGAAGCGCTGACCGACCCGCTGAACCAGATGGTCAGCGCCGTGAAGAACGCGCTGGAGCAGACGCCGCCTGAACTGGGCGCCGACATCGCCGAGCGCGGCATGATGCTCACCGGCGGTGGCGCCCTGTTGCGCGACCTGGACCGCCTGCTGGCCGAAGAAACCGGCCTGCCCGTGCTGGTGGCCGAAGACCCGCTGACCTGCGTGGTGCGCGGCTGCGGCATGGCGCTGGAGCGCATGGAACGGCTGGGCAGCATCTTCACGTCGGAGTAAGGCCCGCGCCCGGGCTCAGCCGCCACGCCCCAATGCCGTCATGCCACTAGGCACGCTGGACCGCACCCCGCCGCCGTTTTTCCGCCAGGGCCCATCGGCCCTGACCAAGCTCGTTTTCTTCTCGGCGCTGGCCCTCTTCCTGATGGTGGCCGACGCCCGCTTGCGGGTCGCCGACCCGCTGCGCCAGGGCTTGGCCATGGTGCTGCTGCCGCTGCAGCGTGCGCTGGCGGTGCCGGTGGAGATGATGGAAGGCGGCAGCGACTACTTGCGTGGCCTGAACCAGGCGCAACTGGCCGAACGCACGGCCCGCATGCAGCTGGCCGCCGTGGCCGAACGCGCCGCGCGCACCGAACAGCTGTCGCAGGAAAACACCCGCCTGCGCGCGTTGCTGGACCTGCGGCCGGCCATCAGCGTACGTTCGCAGCCGGCCGAGGTGCTCTACGAGGCGGCCGATCCGTATTCACGCAAGGTCTTCATAGACCGCGGCCGGCAGCAAGGCGTGCTGCTGGGCTCGCCCGTCATCAACGAAGCCGGTGTGCTGGGCCAGGTCACGCAGGCCTACACGCTCACGTCCGAGGTGACGCTGCTGTCCGACAAGGACGCCGCCATTCCCGTGCTCAACACCCGCACGCAGCAGCGCAGCGCGGCCTTTGGCGGTGGCGGCAACAACGGCATGGAGCTGCGTTTCATGTCCGGCAACGCCGACGTGCAGGTGGGCGACGTGCTGCACACCAGCGGCCTGGACGGCGTCTACCCGCCCGGCCTGCCCGTGGCGCGTGTGGCGGCGGTGGAGCGGCGTGTGGAGTCGGGCTTTGCGCGCATCCGGCTCACACCGGCCGCCAACGCAGACGGTGTGCGCCATGTGCTGGTGCTGGAGCCGCTGGCGGTGCAGATGCCGCAGCGACCGGCACCCGCACCGGAACCGACCAAGGGCGAGCGCGGCGCCAAGGCCTCGGCCAAGCGTCCGGTCGATGGGCCTGGCAACGCAGGCAGCAACCCCCAGGGGCGCGCGCCATGATCATGCGGAACCTGGGAGACGCGCCATGATCATGCCGCGTGGGTCCGACCAGCTGCTGCTGCCGGCCAACCCGCTGTTCATCGGCTTCACCCTGCTGCTGGCCTTTGCCGCCAATGTGCTGCCGCTGGGCCGCGCGCCGGCCATGCCGGACCTGCTGGCCGTGGCGCTGGTGTTCTGGAACGTGCACCAGCCGCGCCGCGTAGGCGTGGGCGTGGCCTTTGTCTTCGGCCTGCTGATGGACGTGCACCAGGGCGCGCTGCTGGGCCAGCATGCGCTGGCCTACACGCTGCTGAGCTTCGTGGCCATCACCATCCACCGCCGCTTGCTGTGGTTTGGCGTGGTGGAACAGGCGCTGCAGATCGTGCCGCTGTTCATTGCCGCGCACGGCGTGTCGCTGCTGGTGCGGCTGGCGGCGGGCGACATGTTCCCGGGTTGGTGGCTGCTGCTGGCGCCGGTCTTCGAGTCCCTGCTGTGGCCTGTGGCCACCTTGCTGCTGCTGGCGCCGCAGCGCCGTGCGCCCGACCCTGACCAGAACAGGCCGCTGTGAACACCATCCTGCGAGACGTTGAAAGCGAGATCGACCGCTTTCGCCGCCGCCTGCTCGCCGCCGCGTGCTTTGTGCTGCTGGCCTTCGCGCTGCTGTCGTCCCGGCTCATCTACCTGCAGGTCTTCCGCCATGAAGAACTGGCCACGCAGGCCGAGGCCAACCGCATCGCGGTCGTGCCCATCGTGCCCAACCGCGGCCTCATCGTGGACCGCAACGGTGTCGTGCTGGCGACCAACTACTCGGCCTACACGCTGGAGATCTCGCCGCGCCGGGGCCGCGCCGCCGAAGCCGACCTGGACACGCTGATCGACGACCTGTCCGGCGTGGTGGAGATCGCCCCGCGTGACCGCAAGCGCTTCAAGCGCCTGCAGGAAGAATTGAAGGGCGCGGAATCGCTGCCCATACGCACCAAGCTGACGGACGAGGAAGTCGCGCGCTTCATGGCGCAGCGCTTCCGCTTCCCCGGTGTGGACGTGAAGGCGCGCCTGTTCCGCAGCTACCCGCTGGGTGACACGGGCAGCCATCTGCTGGGCTACATAGGCCGCATCAACCAGGCCGAAAAGGCCGCCATGGACGACTGGGACGATGCAGAGCAGGGCAACTACAAGGGCACGGAATACATAGGCAAGCTGGGCCTGGAGCAGAGCTACGAAAAAGTGCTGCACGGCCAGGCCGGTTTTGAGGAAGTGGAGACCAGTGCCGGCGGCCGCGCGGTGCGGCGCCTCAAGAGCCACCCGCCCACGCCGGGCGACAAGCTGGTGCTGTCCATAGACATCAAGCTGCAGGCGCTGGCGTAGGAACTCTTCGGCGACCGCCGCGGCGCGCTGGTGGCCCTGGACCCGCGCAGCGGCGAGGTGCTGGCCTTCGTCAGCAAGCCCACCTTCGACCCCAACCTGTTTGTCGATGGCATAGACGTCGAAAGCTGGCGCGAACTGAACGAGAGCATCGACAAGCCGCTGTTGAACCGGGCGCTGCGCGGCACCTACCCACCCGGCTCCACCTACAAGCCCTTCATGGCCATGGCGGCGCTCAACAGCGGCAAACGTTCACCCACGACGCTGATCAACGACACGCTGGTCTTCAACTTCGGCGGCCACCGCTTCGGCAGTCCGGAGACGGAACGCGGCGGCATCATGGACATGAACCGTGCCATCGTGCAGTCCAGCAACGTGTACTTCTATTCGCTGGCCAACGAGATGGGCGTGGACCTGATCCATGACCAGCTGATGCCCATGGGCTTCGGCCGCAAGACGGGCATCGACGTGGAAGGCGAGGTCACGGGCGACCTG